>NZ_WSJA01000024.1:0-49680 GCF_009763235.1 Bordetella sp. 15P40C-2 | reverse complement strand
AAATTTTGAGAATTACCGCATGAGAGTCTTGGCTCAGTGCGGTTGGAACGGTGTGATTAACCGGGTCTGATGAATGCTCATCCCCCGTTTATGGGGTAGAGCCTGACGTTCTTGTTGAAATAGGGCCAGCTGCGAGGATCGGTCCGGGGGAGGGGCAATCCAGAGATTTTGGCGCGCAAACGAAAATGCCCAGCTCTATGAGCTGGGCATTGAATCTTTGGTGGCCTGGGGCGGAATCGAACCACCGACACGCGGATTTTCAATCCGCTGCTCTACCAACTGAGCTACCAGGCCAACGAAGACCGCAACTATACACGAAATTTCAGGCGTGTGCTGGGAATCCGAGAAAAAGTTTTGTGGGCACAGCGCGACGATGCAAACCAAAACTACCAAGGGAATACCCTTAGATGTATAATTTTCAAAGACTTAAGTTACAAATGCGTCGAACTTCGTCCAACGGCGCTCCTAAATCCATCCCATGTCCGTAGCTGTATTTGCGTTCGGTCTGAATCACACTTCTGCCCCGGTTGCGGTGCGTGAGCGTGTTTCCATGCCCGCTGACTTGCTGCGGCCGGCGTTGGAAGGGTTGCGCTCCGCATTTGGCGGGGCCGTGCGCGAAGCGGCGATTCTATCGACCTGTAATCGTACCGAGGTGTACTGTGCGGCCCCGCCCGAGGTGGCCGAGCATCTGCCCGTCTGGTTGGCCGATCACAATCGCCTCGAAGCCGGGGTGTTGAGCCCCCATCTTTATCGCCACGAGCAGGACGAGGCCGTTCGTCACGCATTTCGCGTGGCCAGTGGCCTCGATTCCATGGTGCTGGGCGAGCCGCAGATTCTGGGGCAGATGAAAGACGCAGTGCGTGCCGCCGGCGAGGCCGGTTCATTGGGTACGTTGCTGCATCAGCTGTTCCAACGCACCTTCTCGGTCGCCAAGGAGGTCCGCTCGCAGACCGAAATCGGCGCGCATTCGGTGTCGATGGCGGCTGCGGCCGTGCGTCTGGCCGAGCGCGTGTTTGGCGATCTGAGCGAGGCGCGCACGCTGTTTATCGGCGCGGGCGAAATGATCGAGCTCTGTGCCACGCACTTTGCCGCTCAGCGTCCGCATAGCATGGTGGTGGCTAACCGCACCGCCGAACGCGCCGAATTGCTCGCGGGCAAGTTCGCGGCCAGCACGATGCGTCTGGTTGATCTGCCAGAGCGTCTGGCCGAATTTGATGTCATCGTTTCCTGTACGGCCAGCTCCTTGCCCATATTGGGCTTGGGGCTCGTCGAGCGCGCTACGCTGCAACGGCGTCACCGCCCCATGGTGATGATCGATCTGGCGGTACCGCGCGATATCGAGCCCGAAGTCGGCCGGCTCGATGATGTGTATTTGTATTCTGTCGATGATCTGGGTCAACTCGTGCAAAGTGGCACCGACGCGCGTCGCGCGGCGGTGGTGCAGGCCGAGGCCATCATCGAGACCCGCGTCCAAGGCTTTATGCACTGGATGCAGTCACGCGAAGTCGTGCCCGTGATCCGCGACCTGCATCAGGCCGCTGAAGACGTCCGCGCGGCCGAGCTGGAGCGCGCGCGCCGCATGCTGGCACGCGGCGAATCGCCAGAGGCGGTGTTGGAACAACTCGCACACGGCCTGACGCAGAAATATCTGCATGGTCCCTTGGCGGCGTTGAACCGCAGTCAAGGCGACGAACGCCAGCAGTTGCTGGCCTGGATGCCGCGCCTGTTTCCAGGTCGCGATACGCGCCGTTAGCGTTGCTGCCGCAATGCCCGCCTCAAGGCGGGCGTTCGCATTTTCGGGCGCCCGCATTCCGCTAATCCGCAACGTCTTTTTGAGTTATCTATGAAATCTTCCATGCGCAGCCGTCTGGAGCAGCTGTCTCACCGCCTCGTGGAGGTGGACGCATTGCTGGCCGAGCCGGAAATTGGCGCCGATATGGATCGCTTTCGCAAACTGTCGCGCGAACGGGCCGAACTGGATCCCGTCGTGCAGGCATTCAACCAATTCGTGAAAACCGAGGAAGACCTGCAGGCCGCGCAGGACATGCTGAGCGACCCGGATTTCAAGGAGATGGCTGAAGACGAAATCAAATCGGCCAAGGCGCGTATCGAAACGCTGGAAGCCGATTTGCAGCTGTTGCTGCTGCCGCGCGATCCTAACGATGGGCGCAGCCTGTTCCTGGAAATTCGCGCGGGCACGGGCGGAGACGAAAGCGCGCTGTTTTCGGGCGATCTGCTGCGCATGTATACGCGCTACGCCGAACAACGCGGCTGGCGGGTGGAGCTGATGTCGGAAAGCCCGTCGGAGCTAGGCGGGTATAAGGAAGTGATCGCTCGCATCGATGGCGACGGTGCCTATGGTCGTTTGAAATTCGAATCGGGTGCGCACCGCGTGCAGCGTGTGCCGGCCACCGAGGCGCAGGGCCGTATTCACACCTCGGCTTGCACGGTGGCGGTGTTGCCCGAGGCCGACGCGATGAACGAGATCATCATCAATCCCTCGGATCTGCGCATCGATACGTTCCGCGCCAGCGGCGCGGGTGGTCAGCACATCAACAAAACCGATTCGGCGGTGCGCATCACCCACTTGCCCACGGGTTTGGTGGTGGAATGCCAGGATGACCGTTCGCAGCATCGCAACAAGGACAAGGCCATGCAGGTGCTGGCCGCGCGCCTGAAAGACCGCGAGCTGCGCGAACGTCAAAGCAAGGAAGCCGCCGAACGCAAGAGCCTGGTGGGTTCGGGCGACCGTTCCGAACGCATCCGTACGTATAACTTTCCACAGGGTCGTGTGACGGATCACCGTATCAACCTGACCCTGTACAAGCTGCAGCAGATCATGGAAGGCGATCTGGAAGAACTGACCGGCGCATTGATCGCCGAGCAGCAGGCCGAGCTGCTGGCTGCCCTGGGCGATGAGGTCTGACGTGAATCAAGCTACCTTGCAGACGCTGTTGCAAGATACGCGCTTGCCGCGACTGGAGGTGCGTATGTTGCTCGAGCACGTGCTCGGCAAACCGCGCGCGTGGCTGCTGGCGCATGACACCGATCCGGTGGAACCGTGGCAGGCCCAGGCGTATCAGGCGCTGGCGACGCGGCGCTTGGCGGGCGAACCGATGGCCTATTTGGTGGGCCATCGTGAATTCATGGGCCGCGATTTCGCGGTGACTCCCGATGTGCTGATTCCTCGGCCCGACACGGAGTTGCTCGTGGAGACCGCGCTGGCATGGCTGAAAGATCGCCCTGATGCCGCGGTATTGGATCTGGGCACCGGTAGTGGCGTGATTGCGGTTTCGATCGCGCTGGGCGCTCCTGGCGCCACGGTGACAGCGACCGATGTGAGCGCCACCGCCTTGCAGATGGCCGTGCGCAACGCGGCGCGTCTGGATGCGCGCGTGGATTTCGCGCAGGGGAGCTGGTATGAGGCGCTGCCGGCCTTGGCGCGCTACGATTTGATCGTCTCCAATCCGCCTTACATTGCCCGTGATGACGAGCATTTGTCGCAAGGCGATCTGCGGTTCGAGCCGCGTGGAGCGCTGACGGATCATGCGGACGGTCTGCGCGACCTGACCACGATCATCAATGGCGCCGCTGCCCGTTTGCGGCCGGGTGGCGCGTTATGGGTTGAGCACGGTTGGGATCAGGCCCAAGCCGTGCGCCAGCTGTTAAACAGCGCGGGTTTTGGCAATGTAACCAGCCTGCGTGACTTGGCCGGAATCGAGCGGATTTCCGGCGGGTCTCTATAATGAATCATCCGCTGCCCAGAACCCGCGCCATTGCCGGCGGGGTGCAGTCCATCAGCTATTACTGTTTGTGAGATCACCATGAGCGACGTGCAAGAATTTATCCGCGAGACCGTGACCCAGCACCCTGTGGTGTTGTTCATGAAGGGCACGGCCCAGTTTCCCCAATGTGGTTTTTCGGGCCGCGCCATTCAGATTCTGAAGAGCTGTGGCGTGAAGAAACTGATCACGGTTAACGTGCTCGAAGACGCAGAAGTCCGCCAAGGCATCAAGGAATACTCGAATTGGCCGACGATCCCGCAGCTCTACGTCAGCGGCGAATTCATCGGCGGCTCGGACATCATGAGCGAGATGAACGAAAGCGGTGAATTGAAGACGCTGCTGGATCAGTCTGGCGCAACGGCGTAAGGCAGGCGGTTGCCGCGTCGATAGACCGGCGATCGGCTCCACGCGTAGAACAGAAGGCCTCACGGTTTACACGTGAGGCCTTCGTGTTTTGGGGTGCCATCATGGCGCTGCTTGATCCCGCGACATCGCGTTCAGGGTGCAGATGACCGCGCGATTTATCCGCGCGTTACTGCATTCCGGGCCGCGTGGGGGCCGCTGCGCACGATGTCTATGCTTCTACGGGCACGGACGGCTTGGGATAGGTCTTCTGGTAATGCACCGTGAAGGTCTGGAAGGCGGCGAGCGCCTTGTGCGGATCATGCCCGGGCTTGACTAGAAAGCTGTCGAATCCCACGCGCGCTTGATAGTGAATCGTGTCGATCATCACATCGCCCACGGCGCGCAACTCGCCTTGCCAGCCGTAACGGGTACGTAGCAGTTGCGCGAGGGAATAGCCGCGCCCGTCCGTATAGACCGGGAAGTCGATGGCGATGAAATCGATGCCGGTCGGGTCGATTTCGCCGTCGTCGTTGACGAGTTCCTGCAATTTCGAATCAGGCGCGAGCAACACCGCTACGGGGTGGCGGCGTGCGCGTAAGGTATCGCGATGTGCGGTCCAGGTGGCGAGCGGAACAATCCATCCGGGTTCATCGGCCGGCAGCGAGTCGATCGTTGCCACGTCAACTTCCCCGGCGTCGGCGACAGCTTGCACCCGACTATCATCCACTTGAAGCTGGCCGTGGCGGATCAAACGAGCCGTGTGTTCGCTATGAGCGATGACATCAGACATGGGCCACCTCGCGAGATGCCGGCGCCGCCTTGGCGACTGCCGGGTCGGCATAGACATCTTCCTTAAAGGGCGCGATGCCCAGACGATCGACCACATCGATAAAGCGCTCGATCTCGCTATCGCGCAGACGCAGGTACGTCTGAATCAGCCGGTCCACCACATCGGGGATCTGGTCGCGCGCAAACGATGGGCCGATGATGCGCCCGATGGCAGCACCACCCCCACGCGTCGATTGCAGATCGGGCAGGGGCTTGGCCGCGCCATTTTGACGCCCGCCTATGGTGACCTGATACCACTCTTCGCCGTTCTTATCGACTCCCAGGATGCCGATATGGCCGACGTGGTGATGACCACAGGCGTTGATACAGCCGGAGATATTCAAGTCCAGCTCGCCGACATCGAATAAATAATCCAGGTCGTCAAAGCGGCGTTGAATGGCTTCTGCCACGGGAATCGATACCGCATTGGCGAGCGCGCAGAAGTCGCCGCCCGGGCATGCGATGATGTTGGTCAGTAAACCGATATTGGGTGTGGCCATGTTCAGCTCGCGCAGCGTTTCCCACAACGCATATAGCTGCGAGCGGCGCACATCGGCAAGCACCAGATTCTGCTCGTGCGAGACGCGCACTTCGCCATAGCCGTACTGCTCCGACAAATCGGCGACGGCTTCCATTTGCTCGGCCGTGATGTCGCCGGGCGGCACACCGGTGGCTTTGAGCGACAAGGTGACGGCGGCGTAACCCGGCACGCGATGGGGATGCACGTTGCGTTTCAGCCAGCGCGCGAATGCGGGATTCGCGGCGGCCTGGCTGTCAGTGTCATCGGGTTCGTTCGCGGCCTGAGCGTCATATTGCGGCCAAGTGAATCGCTGCGCGATGGTGTCGACGTAGTCTTGCGTGAGGGTGTCTGGGCCGTCTTTGATGAGCTGCCACTGTTCATCGACCTGCTGCGCATAGACCTCGGGCGTGAGTTCCTTGACCAGAATCTTGATGCGCGCCTTGTACTTGTTGTCGCGTCGACCATGCAGGTTGTAGACGCGCAGCGCCGCTTGCAGATAAGTGAGCAGATGCTGCCACGGCACGAACGGATTGATCAGATGTCCCACCATGGGCGTGCGGCCCAGGCCGCCGCCGATCCACACGCGAAAACCCAGCACGCCGTCGCGTTCGACCGCCTGCAGGCCGATATCGTGCACGCCGACGGCGGCGCGGTCTTCCTCCGCGCCACTGACGGCGATCTTGAACTTACGCGGCAGGAACGCGAACTCGGGATGCAGCGTGGACCATTGGCGGATGATTTCGCACCACACCAGGGGGTTAACAAGCTCATCGGGCGCGACGCCGGCGAAATGATCGGAGGTCGTGTTGCGGATACAGTTGCCGCTGGTCTGAATGGCGTGCATCTGTACCTTGGCCAGCTCGGCGAGGATGGTGGGGACATCTTCGAGCCGGGGCCAGTTGAACTGGATATTCTGCCGCGTGCTGAAATGCCCGTAGCCGCGATCCCAGGTGCGCGCGATATGCGCCAGGGTGCGCAGCTGGCGCGAGGCTAACAAGCCATACGGAATCGCCACACGCAGCATGGGCGCATGGCGTTGAATGTAGAGGCCATTCTGCAGACGCAGAGTGCGAAAATCGTCTTCGCTCAGCTCCCCAGCGAGATAGCGCTGAGTCTGCTCGGTGAACTGCGCGACGCGCTGTTCCACCAGTTGTTGATCGACAGGGTCATACACATACATGGTAAGCCGCCCTCAGGGCGCCCCGAGGGGCGTGATGAAGCATGGGACCTGCGCGCGCGGCGATAGCCGTCGCGAACGCTAAAGCACGCCGCCGGTTTGGTAGCGCGCCAGGACTAGACACATAACCGTAACAGTTGCTTTTATGGGCTGTCTAAGTCAAATTCGTTATATGAATAGAAGCGATAATCGAGCCGGAGACACCCGATTCAACACGCGAGCGAGATCGATTCCCCCGCTATGACCGACAAACTGCAGCCGACCTTACGTAGTGCTTATCCTCATTTCGCCGCCATCTCGACACGTTGGAAGGACAATGATGTCTATGGCCATGTCAATAACGTTGTCTATTTCGAGTTTTTTGACACGGCGATCAATCAGTTCCTGATCGAGCTGGGCGCGCTCGACATTGAGCGCAGCGAGGTGGTGGGACTGGTCGTGGATAACCGCTGCACCTATTTTTCCTCGATCCGGTTTCCCGACACGGTGCAGGTCGGGATCAAGATCACCCGCATCGGCAGAAGCAGTGTGGAGTACGAGGTAGGGGTGTTTAAAAACGCCGACGAATCCGCGGCCGCATTGGGCAGATTCGTGCATGTGTACGTCGATAAGGCGACGGGCAGCGCGACGGAAATTCCGGAAAATATCCGCTCGGTGCTGCAGACGATTTACCGACCCACGGCGTAGTCCGGAGGTAGGTCTGCCGTACAGGAAGGCTTTGTACGCCGCAGCCTGGGTGCGCAAGGCCGCGGTCGTTACCCCGTCAGCGCGACGGGGCAAGTCCTCACGCGGAGGCGTTGGCTGCGTCCGGATCAGTCTGGCAAGGAGCAAACTTGCCTGTTTGCGGGTCGCGCAAGAACAGCAGGCCGGTGGCCACGCCGAAATAGGTGCCGTGCAGCTCCAGTTCGCCGCGCTCGACACGTCGACGGATGGAGGGGAACGTCATCAGATTGCGCAGGCTGTGTTCGACCACCGCCCATTCGAGCTGTTGCACGTCTTTGGCGCGATCACCCGTGCGGGGCAGCGATTCGGCCACCGGCGTGATCTGCGACATCCACTTGCCGATGAAGTCCATTTTCGTCAGCGGCTCGGCGCCATCGAACACCGCCCGCACGCCGCCGCACGACGCGTGGCCCAACACGACGATGTGCTTGACGTTCAACGCATTGACGGCGAACTCGATCGCCGCACTGGTGCCGTGGTAGGAGGTGGCCTCGGCATCGCCTTCATACGGCGGCACCAGATTCGCCACGTTGCGGATGATGAACATCTCGCCGGGGCCTGCATCGAAAATGACTTCAGGCGAGACGCGCGAATCACAGCAGCCGATCAGCAGGATCTCGGGATGCTGACCCAGCTCGCCCAACTGCTCGTAGCGTTTGCGTTCGTTGTGGAAGCGGCCGTCGAGGAATGCTTGGTAGCCGTCAGAAAGTCTTTTGGGGAACATAGGAAAACCTTGTTGTTATGGCGCACGCACGAGAACATTTTCCCACAACAGCCTTACAGGCACGGTCAGGAATTCAAGGCTGGCCCGAAACTTCCTTGATTTCCTTGGCGCTGAAGCGGGTGAATGGCTGGGGCGTAGACGCTTGGGCCTGCCATGTTTCCCCGGGCGCCAGGGCAGTATCGCGGCGGCTTTCCACGCGCCCGATTTCCTGCCCTTGTGCGTCATACAGGGCGTAGACGACCTGTAACGCGGGCACCGCGGTTTCGCGATGGTTGGTCACCTGCGCACTGATCTGCCAGAGTCCGTCACCTTGTTTCAGGGCGTTCATCCCGTCAATCGAGACGCCGTGAGGCAGACTTTGGGCGAACGCGCCCGTAGAGGCGAAACATAGCAGTGCGATGAGTCGGCGATAGCGGTTTAGCATGGTGACCTCCAGCGAGTTTTCGGGCCCTCCAGGCCCTCACAGCATCAATTTGCCGTCGAGATAGGCCTTGCGCCACCGCGTGATGGTGACGCGTTCGAACAGCCCGACTTTATGAAAGGGATCGCCCTGGATAAAAGCTTCGGCTTCTTCGCGAGTATCCAGATCCACGATGTATAGCCCGCCGCCGCCATCCTGGCCGTCATCTTGCAGCTTGGCGCCGCAAGCCAGCAGCAGCGCAGCGTTCTCCGCCAGGAATGCCAGATGCTCAGGACGATGTTGCTGACGCACGGCTTGGTGGCCAGGTTTGTCGAAGGTCTCGATGATGTACGGCATGGGGTCTCCCAGATTTTTGTCTGAAGGGCGCAGCGGGTTTCGGTTGTCGAGCCATTCCCTCGGACCGAGGGATGACATCGCCGCGCACGGGTTTCGTTCACCGTTAAACGGTAGATGAACCATAAACAGTCTGGGACGCTTCAGCAAGAAAAATGCCGGGGGCAAGCCGGCGCGCCTGGACGCGCGCGTCGGCTTACTAGCCAGCCATCACGCGAACTTCAACGGCAGACCGGTCAGTTGCAGCAAGGTTTCACGCGTCATATCGCCAAACATATCGATGACCGTGACCTCGCCCTCGCGCAGGTCGAACACCGCTACGTCGGTGTACACGCGCGACACGCAGCGAACGCCTGTCAGCGGATAGGTGCATTCGGCGACCAGCTTGCTCTGTCCCTCACGGGTCAGCAGCTCCATCATTACGAACACGTCTTTCGCGCCGATGGCCAGATCCATCGCGCCGCCCACCGCGGGAATCGCATCGGGGGCGCCGGTGTGCCAGTTGGCCAGATCGCCGTGTTGCGATACCTGAAAGGCGCCCAGCACGCAGATATCCAGATGGCCGCCGCGCATCATCGCGAACGAATCGGCGTGATGGAAAAAAGCGCAACCGGGCAGTTCGGTGACCGGTTGTTTGCCAGCGTTGATGAGGTCGTAGTCCTCTTCGCCCTTGGCCGGTGCGGGGCCCATGCCCAGCATCCCGTTCTCGGTATGCAGCAGGACTTCGCGATCTTGAGGCAGGTGATTGGCGACCAGGGTCGGCAGGCCGATGCCCAGGTTCACGTAAGCGCCTTCGGGAATGTCTTGGGCGACGCGGGCGGCAATCTGGTCGCGGGTCAGTTTGGTGCTCATGCTTGCTCCTTGGCCGGGATCTGGACAACGCGCTGTACGAAGATGCCGGGGGTCACGATGTTTTCCGGGTCCAGCTCGCCGAGTTCGACGGTCTCGCGGACTTGGGCAACCGCCACACGGGCGGCGCTGGCCATGATGGGGCCGAAGTTGCGCGCGGTTTTGCGGTAGACCAGATTGCCCCAGCGGTCGCCGCGATCGGCCTTGATAAGCGCGTAGTCGGCGTGCAGCGGGTATTCCAGCACGTAATGACGGCCGTTGATTTCACGGGTTTCCTTGCCTTCGGCCAAGGGCGTGCCATAGGCAGTCGGGGTAAAGAAAGCCCCGATGCCCGCGCCGGCGGCGCGGATGCGTTCGGCGAGGTTGCCTTGCGGCACGAGTTCGAGCTCAATCTTGCCACTGCGATACAACTCATCGAAGATCTGCGAATCGGACTGACGCGGGAACGAGCAGATGATCTTGCGCACGCGTCCCGCGCCTAATAGCGCGGCCAGACCCGTGGTGCCGTTGCCGGCATTGTTATTGACGATGGTGAGGTCTCGCGCGCCTTGTGCGAGCAGGGCGTCTATGAGTTCGATGGGTTGGCCGGCCGTACCAAAGCCGCCAATCATGACGGTCGCACCGTCCGGGACGTCGGCCAGGGCGGCCGCCGCGGAATCAACGAGCTTAGAAATCATGGGAAATATCCGCAGTTAAAGGGGCATGTCATAATTTGTTCTTGATAAGAACTTTCGTTCGTTCAAAGAACATTGTTCGAATAGAGCTGTGGCCTGCTTTATGGCGGCAGGGGCAGTTGCGGCTCATAGCGTTGGCCGCCATGGGCACTGAAGGCGTGACGGAAATGGAAGACACAAAGCAACCCGGCGACACCTACGTGCAATCGTTCGCGCGCGGCCTGTCGGTGATACGGGCGTTTGGCCCGCAGCGGCCCCACATGACCTTGTCGGAGGTGGCCACGCAGACGGGATTGACGCGTGCCGGGGCACGGCGGATTCTGCTCACCTTGGCGCAGCTGGGCTATGTGGCGATCGACGGGCGACAGTTTTCGCTCACGCCGCGTATCCTGGAGCTGGGTTATTCCTACCTGTCGGCCATGCCGTTGTGGGATCTCGCTCAGCCGTACATGGAAGAGGTCGCCGAGGCAACCCGCGAATCGTGTTCCGTTTCTGTCTTGGATGGGACGGACATCGTCTACATCCTGCGACTGTCGCGTCACAAAGTCATGAGCATCAATCTGGCAGTCGGCAGCCGCCTGCCGGCTTGGGCGACATCCATGGGGCGCGTGTTGCTGGCGGGTTTGCCAGACACCGAGCGGGACCGACTGCTCGCGGCCAGCGACATCCGCGCGCATACGCCGCATAGCATCACAAACATCGAGAAGCTGAAGCAGCGGCTCGCGCAAGTACGCGCCGATGGCTATGCGTGCGTGGTCCAAGAGTTGGAGCTGGGCCTGCAATCCGTCGCGGTGCCGATCGTCGATCGCAGCGGCCGGGTGATCGGCGCGATGAATGTCAGCGGACACGCGAGCCGGTACCCCAGCGACGAGATGGTCGAGGCGTTCCTGCCGCCGCTGCGTCATGCGGCCGAGCAGATCAACCAGGCTTTGCGGCAGCGTTAAGGCGCTGCCTTGCGTCGCGGTCCGGGGCATAGCCTGCATGTCAGATTGGCGCTACGCCCAAGGTAGTGCCGCCACAGACGTACAGCATCTGGCCCGTGACAAAGCCATTGTCCGGCGATAGGAAGAACATCGCCGCGCGCGCCACATCCTCGGGAGTTCCCAGGCGTTTGACGACGATGCTGTTGATGATGCGCTGCGTCTGCGGCGAGCCATCGGGATTGCTGTTGCGAAACAGGTCGGTGGCGATCGGGCCGGGGCCGATTGCGTTGACCGTGATGCCGTCCGCACCCAGTTCCATCGCCAGCGTGCGGGTCATGCCGACCAGGCCGGCCTTGGTGGCCGAATACGCCACGCGATCGGGCTTGCCCAGCGCGGCGCGCGAGGACATGTTGACGATGCGCCCGAATCCCGCCTCTCGCATATCGGGCACCACCGCCTGCGCCAGGATCATCGCCGTGCGCAGATGCAGCGCGAACACATAGTCCAGATCTTCCAGCGTCGCGGTGTCGACCGTGCCCGGCCGAGTAGCGCCAGCATTGTTCACCAGCCCGATGATGGCGTGGTCGCGGCGGGCTTGAGCCACGGCGGCCTGCGTCTGCGCGGTGTCGGTCAGGTCGGCCTGAATGGAAATGAGCCCCTCGGGCGAAACCTCGGGAAGGCGGTAGTCGATGTTGATGACGCGGTGGCCGGCCTTTAACAGCGCGCTGACGATGGCCGCGCCAATGCCCGCGCTGCCGCCGGTGACCAGATATGCTTGGGGTTTCATGGTGCTCCTCTCATAGGTGTCGATCGTTCCATGACTCGGACACGGGCCTGACGGCATTCGTGTGGGCCAGATCTTTTCTTCATCAACAGGCAGGGCGTCGGTCAGTCGGCACGGCGCTTTTGCAGCAAGGCGACTAGCTCTGTCAGGGTCGCGCTCTTGTCGCGCAGAATTTGCTCGCGCGTCTCGGCAGGCCAGGAGTAGAAGCCTTGGCCGGTCTTGGCGCCTAGATGGCCGTCGGCGACTTTCTGGGCCAATAGTGGCGAGGGCGTCGTGCGGTTTTCCAGGTCCGGGTACAAATAGGTTGCGATGGCATGGTGAACATCGATGCCATTCATATCGCGCTGTTCCAGCGGGCCGGTTATCGCCAGGCGGATGCCCAGGCTCCACTTGACCACTTCGTCGATGTCTTCGGCGCTGGCGATGCCTTGTTCCAACAGAGAAATCGCTTCGCGTGCCAGCGCATGTTGAATGCGGTTGGCGATAAAGCCTGGGATGTCGCGATTGACGAGGACGGGCCGCTTGCCCACGTACCGCAGCGATGCCATGACGCGCTCGACGGTGTCGACCGAGGTGTCGTCATTGCGCACGACTTCCACCAACGGGATGACGTCTGCGGGGGTAAAGAAGTGCGTGCCCACGAAACGATCGCGCCGCGTGACAGCGTCGGCAATCGCGTTAATGGACAGGCCCGACGTGTTCGTGGCAAAGATCGACTCGGCGGGGCACAAGGTATCCAGCCGCGCGAACACGTCGCGTTTGAGTTCGAGTTTTTCCGGAATGGACTCGATCACGAGATCGCCCGCGCAGGCGGCTTCCAGGCCATCGTCCATGCGGATCCGACGGCGCGCCTCGGCCACGCCATCGGGCGCATAGACTCCCAACTGGCGGTCGATCACTTCGGCGGCCCGTGACAGCGCGCCCGGGACGGGGTCGATTAGCACGACGTCGATGCCTCTCGCGGCGTAGAGGGCGGCGATTCCGCTGCCCATGGCGCCTGCGCCAATCACGGCGAGGGTCTGAATGGGGTGATCCATGTCGTAATTCTCCGGAGGCGACGTGGCACGGCGACGACGTCGGGCTATGCCTGCTGCGATGTATGTTCTCTATACGAACATTTGTGCGGATAGAGAATTCTTGGCGAAATAGTACTAACAAACCAAGCAGCCCGACAAATATCTTTACCGCCACCGCCCGCAGGCTGGACACCTGGCGGCGGCCCAAGACGATCTCGCCCAGTTGACCTTTCCCTGGGGTTAGAATCCGTATCTATTCTCATTTACACCTCCAGGTTTGCGTGAAAAATCGCGGCCATGCCGCGAGAGGTTGCGGCATGGCCCGATGCCAGCCGCCTTCGAATCA
The DNA here is from genome assembly GCF_009763235.1 of Bordetella sp. 15P40C-2. Classification (NCBI taxonomy): domain Bacteria; kingdom Pseudomonadati; phylum Pseudomonadota; class Betaproteobacteria; order Burkholderiales; family Alcaligenaceae; genus Bordetella; species Bordetella sp. 15P40C-2. The sequence goes on along the minus strand of NZ_WSJA01000024.1, from coordinate 36,232 downwards.
ATTTAAGGATTGCGTCCATGATCAGACTCTCCATCCTGTCGCTGTGCAGTGTCCTGGGGGCCGCAAGCGTCTATGCCCAGACGCCGGTGGCCGAGCCCGCGCCGGGCATGCAACTGGTGGGAGAAACCGTCATGGACCGGCCGTCTTCCTGGTATCAATTCGAGCGCCATATGCTTGATTCGGCCGATGGCAAGCGACATTACCGCATTGATATTTCCATTCCCCGCGCCCCGGCGCCTGCGGGCGGATATCCAGTGCTTTATATGCTTGATGGCAATGCAGCGATGGCGACGTTGCAAGATGACGATCTGGCCAAGCTCGCCAATAGCGGACATCCGCCCGTGCTGGTTGCCATCGGTTATGACGTGCCGACCCGCAATGATGTGGTGTCGCGCGCGTTCGACTACACGCCGCCCACCTACGAGAACGGCCAGCGCGTCCATCAGGAAGACGACCGTGGCCGCGCGGGCGGCGGGGCGGATATCTTTTTGGACTACATACAGTCCGTTATCCAGCCGTTGGTGAAATCGCGCACCGCCGTGAATTCGCGCAAGGAAATGCTGTGGGGCCATTCCTATGGGGGCCTGTTCACGCTGCACACTTTGTTCACGCGGCCCGCGGCGTTCGCGCGCTATGTGGCGGGTGATCCCTCTGCCTGGTGGAACGATGGCGTCCTGGTGCGCGAGTGGCAAGCGTTCGACGCCAAACAAGCCGCGGGCAAAGCGGTGGCTGTCTTTGTGGGCACCAAGCCGCGCGACCCGAATCGGCCCATGCCGAATCTGCCGCGCGCCAAGCCGGGGCAAGCGCCCATTGAAAATCCCCGCGCCATCATCGGCGATATGGCAGAAAGCCTGCGCCAGGGGGGCGCGAACGTGACGTATGAAACCTTCCCGCAGTATGGTCATGGCGAGATGATTCGCGTCTCGCTCGAGCGCGCGCTCGATATTGCCATACAGCCTTGAATCAACCCGAGTTGCGCAATCCGGCCGCGATGCCGTTGATCGTTAAATGAATGGCGGCGCGCATGCGTTTGTCAGGCTCGGCGCTGTCATCTTGCTGTGCCGCGCGATAACGACGGATCAGATCGATCTGCAGGTAATTCAGCGGATCGATATACGCAAAACGCTCGCGTAGCGAGGCTTGCAACACCGGGTTGTCCGCCAACAGTTCACGCTGGGTTAACAGGCGCAGTATCGCCACCGTGCGAGCGTGTTCGGCGCTGATCTGATCGAAGATGCATTCGCGCAATGACCGGTTCGTCAGCAACTGCGCATATCGAGCGGCGATGGCGAGATCGGATTTCGCCAGCACCATTTCCATATTGGATAGCAGCGTGCGAAACGCGGGCCAATCGCGCGCCATCTCGCGCAACTGCGCCAGACGCGCCCGGCGCGAGCGCGGCGCGCCAGAGGCACCGCTTTCCAAATAGGCCTCGACTGCTGATCCCACGCCGTACCAGCCCGTCAGCATCAAGCGGCATTGCGCCCAGGAGAATCCCCACGGGATCGCTCGCAGGTCGTCGATGCGTTGGCCTTGCTTGCGCGATGCTGGACGAGAGCCAATGTTCAACCCGGCAATCTCGGTGATGGGCGTGGTGGCGAAGAAGTATTCCGCGAATCCGGGGGTTTCGTAGACCAAGCCGCGATAGCTCTGCTGTGCCATCTCGGACATGAAAGACATCGCCGGTCCGTATTCCGCCATATGGGCGTCTTCGGCGCTCGCGGCCGCGGCGCGCGGCGCCAGGGACGACTCCAGCGTCGCGGCGACCAGTAGATCGAGATGCCAGCGGCCGACTTCGGCGTCCTTGTATTTGCTTTGAATCACCTCGCCCTGTTCGGTCAGGCGCAACTGTCCGGCGACCGTGCCGGGCGGTTGCGCGAGGATCGCGTCGAAGCTGGAACCGCCGCCGCGCCCGACCGAGCCGCCGCGGCCGTGAAACAGGCGCAGCCGCACGCCGCGTGCGCTGAATACATCGACCAATGCACGCTCGGCCTGATAGAGCGACCAGTTAGAGGTTAAAAAGCCGCCATCCTTGTTGCTGTCCGAATAGCCCAGCATCACTTCCTGCGTGCTGTTTTGCGCATGCAGCACGCGTGCGCGCACTTCCGGTAAATCCAGCCACGCGGCCATGATTTCGGGGCCGCGCTCCAGATCAGGAATGGTCTCGAACAAGGGCACGACCATCAAGCCGTCTTGCGGTTCGATCGGCTGGTCCGGCACGGCGATGAGCCCGGTCTCCAGTTGTAGAACCAAGACCTCCAGCAGATCACTTAGCGTTTCGGTGTGCGACACAATGGTCTGCTGCACGGCGGCTTTGCCATAGCGCGCCCGCATGGCTGCCGCCGTGCGCAGAATCGCCAGCTCGCGCGTGGTTTCTTCGCTATAAGTGATCCACGGAGAAGCCAACGGGCGAGCTTGCGAGAGCTCGGATCGCAGCAGCGCAACGCGCGCGTCCTCATCGAGTTTGCTGTAATCGACAGGGTTGCCGTCGATCTGCGCGCCCGCGCGATGGAATAGCTCGGTAAGGACGCGTTCGTGCACATCCGAACTCTGGCGCAAATCCACTGTGGCCAGATGAAAGCCGAACACCTCCACCGCCTGTTGCAGTCCGCTCAATCGAAGGCGCGCAATGGGTGCGCCATGATGCGCCGATAGCGAGGACGCAATCGTTGCGAGATCCTCGGCGAACTCGGCGGGCGTGACGTAGGGCGCCGCGGGATGGGTGACGCGCCGCGCCAGATCCCGGCCAGTGAGCCGTTGCGCGGTGGCGGCGAGCCGAGCGTAGACGCCCACCAGCGCACGCCGGTACGGCTCGTCCCGGCGGTGTGCAGAATCATCGCCACCCGCGTCCGCGAGGGCGCGTAGTTTGTCGTCGACCTTGATGATCAAGGTGGTGATCGAGAGCTCCGCGCCCAGTGCGTGGATCTCCTGCAAGTAATACTCGAACAGCACGGTGGCCTGACGCAGCAGCGCCAGTTCCAGCGTATCGGCATCCACATTCGGATTGCCATCGCGATCGCCACCGATCCAGCTGCCCATGCGCAGAAATGACGCCAGAGGCGCGGCGGGCGCGTCGAACGGCTTGACAGGCGCGGGGGTGAGCAAACGTGCGAGATCGGCATACAGCCGGGGGATGACATGCAGAAACGTGCTGCGGTAGTACGACAGCGCGTTTTCGATCTCGTCGGCCACGGTCAGGCGCGTGTAACGCAGCATGCGCGTTTGCCACAGCGTCGCGATGCGGCCGAGCAAGGTCAGGTCCAGCTCGGCGACTTCCTGTGGGGTCAGCGGGCCCTCGCGTTGCAGCAGCACCGAGGCGATCTCGCGATGCACGTCCAGCGTGCTCTTGCGCTGCACCTCGGTCGGGTGGGCGGTGAGCACGGGCATGACGCAGGCCTCAGTCAGTAGCTGCCGGATTTCGTCGGTGCCGACGCCTTGTGCGGCCAGCAGTTCGACCGCTTCCTTCAGGCTACCGCGCGCTGGCGTATCGTTGGAAAGCGCATACGCCCGTTGCGCGCGGTTCTGATCGCGGTCTTCGGCGATATTGGACAGATGCAGAAAGTAGCTGAACGCGCGCGCGACTGAGTTGGGGTCATTGCCGCGCAGCCGTTTGACACGTTGCTCTAGCAACTTGCTATCGGCTTTATTGCCCTCGCGGCGAAAGCGCACCGCGGTGCGGCGCAAGGTCTCGACCGTATCGAACACCCGCTCGCCTTCGCAGGCCTGAATGACCTCGCCCAGTAAACGGCCTAGCAGTCGGATATCGTGTCGCAAGGGTTCGGCAGTATCGGACTGCGGGCGGATGGCGTTCATAAGCGTTGGATCCGTCAGGCGAAAGGGGGCGAATAGTGGTGGTCGATCGAAAAGCAATGAGGCAAATGATGCGAACCATTGTACGCAGCAGGGCAGGGGAATAACCCTGAAGTGAAAATGGGATATTTGCAGGAGGTGTCGTCCCACTCCTTTGCTTTCTGGAGCTGCGGTAAAGTTCTAACCGGGCATGTGGCCCGGCAATGAGCTCAGAAGTGTTTATGCAGAATCATCAACGACGCGCGCTTGTCCTGTTTTCCGGCGGCCAGGATTCCACGACCTGCCTGGCCTGGGCTTTGGATCGTTACGCTCATGTCGAGACGTTGGCATTCGACTATGGTCAGCGACATCGCATTGAGCTGGATGCGCGTCTGACGGTACTGCGCGAGTTGCGCGCGCGTTTTCCGGCATGGGCGGGGCGATTGGGCGAGGATCATGTACTGGATCTGCGCGTGTTGGCGCAGGTCGGCGATACGGCGATGACCAGTGACCGGGCCATCGAGATGCAGGCCAACGGTTTGCCGAACACGTTTGTGCCGGGGCGCAATCTCCTGTTTTTGACGCTGGCCGCGGCGCTGGGCTATCGACGCCAGCTGGATGTGCTGGTGGGCGGCATGTGCGAAACCGATTTTTCCGGTTATCCCGACTGCCGTGACGATACGATCAAGGCACAACAAGTCGCGTTAGGCCTGGGGCTCGGTTCGCGCGTGACGATCGAAACGCCATTGATGTGGATCGACAAGGCCGAGACTTGGGAATTGGCGAATCAGCTTGGCGGAGAGGAGCTCGTCGATATCATCACGGAACACAGCCACACCTGCTATCTGGGCGAACGCGGTGCGCGTCATACGTGGGGGTATGGTTGTGGGACTTGCCCGGCCTGTGCATTGCGCAAGGCCGGTTGGGAGAAGTGGTCGGCGCAGCGCGCCTAAGGTGTGCTCGCATGATGTCGCGTGGCTCCGATACCTCGGTCGCCACCGAATAGCGCGGGTGTCTTAGTTCTCTAGAGACTCGCCGGGGCCAGCATCCGGTTCGCGCCGGTCGCCATCACCCAGCGCTCGCTGCATCAACACAGTATCGCGCCATTCGTCGAACTTAAATCCGACGGACCGTAAGGTCCCCACGGCATGGAATCCCAAGCGCGCGTGCAGGCTGATCGAGGCGGCGTTGCGACTGTCACCCACCACGGCCAGCATCTGGCGCCAGCCGCCCGCCGTGCATCGCTCGATCAGTTCCGCCAATAGCCGTTTGCCGATGCCCCGGCCCGCGATGCCGTGCTTGACGTACACAGAGTCCTCGACCGTATAGCGATAGGCCGGCCGCGGCCGGTAAGGGGTGGCATAGGCATAGCCCAGGATGTCGCCATCGCTCTCGGCGACCAGATAAGGCAACTGCCGCGCCACGACGGCCTCGCGCCGCGCACGCATTTCATCCACGCTGGGCGGCTCCAGCTCGAACGACGCCGTGCCATGACGGACGTGATAGTCGTAAATCGCGTGAATGGCGGGCAGGTCCTCGGGCGTGCTGTCGCGGATGATGAGGGCATGCGCGTCAGGCCTGATTGAGGATCCGTCGGGAAGGGGAGATGAGAGGATGTCGGACATGGAAATTCCGGGAAAACAAACGCCGCATTCCGTGTGAAATGCGCGGGTGTTCATAGTGTGCGACAGGGCGAGGCAGAAATAAAGCGCCCGGCTGCTGTCACTGCTGCAGCCCGGGTGCGTTCCAGCGTATTATTGAAGACTTTGCGAACTTCCTCTGACCGAGATTTACCATGCCGCAATACCGTTCCCGTACCTCCACTCATGGCCGTAACATGGCCGGTGCGCGCGCCCTGTGGCGCGCCACCGGTATGCAGGATGGCGACTTTGGCAAGCCCATTATTGCGGTGGTGAACTCGTTCACGCAGTTTGTACCGGGTCACGTACACCTGCGCGATCTGGGCGCGCTGGTTGCCCGTGAAATCGAAGCCGCTGGCGGCGTGGCCAAGGAGTTCAACACCATCGCCGTGGATGACGGTATCGCCATGGGTCACGGCGGCATGCTGTATTCGCTGCCCTCGCGCGAACTGATCGCCGACTCCGTCGAGTACATGGTCAACGCCCACTGCGCCGACGCGATGGTGTGCATCTCGAACTGCGACAAGATCACTCCGGGAATGCTGATGGCTGCGATGCGCCTGAACATCCCCGTCGTGTTCGTGTCCGGCGGCCCCATGGAGGCCGGCAAGATCAAGTCGCCCACCGATGGCAAAGTCATCGCCAAGATCGACCTAATCGATGCCATGATCAAGGCCGCTGATCCCAACATCACCGATGCCGAGGCCGAACAGTACGAGCGCAGCGCCTGTCCGACCTGCGGATCGTGTTCGGGCATGTTCACCGCCAACTCGATGAACTGCCTGACCGAAGCCATCGGCCTGGCGCTGCCCGGCAACGGCACCATCGTAGCCACGCACGCCTGGCGCAAAGGCCTGTTCGAGCAAGCCGGCCGCCTCGTCGTTGACCTGTGCCGCCGTTACTACGAGCAGGACGACGCCTCGGTACTGCCGCGCAGCATCGCCACCAAGAGCGCGTTCCAGAACGCCATGACGCTGGACGTGGCCATGGGCGGCTCGACCAACACGGTGTTGCACCTGCTGGCCGCCGCACAAGAAGCCGGGGTGGACTTCACCATGGCCGACATCGACCGTATTTCGCGCAACGTGCCCTGCCTGTGCAAGGCCGCGCCGGCGACTGACAAATATCACATCGAAGACGTGCACCGCGCAGGCGGCATCCTGGGCATTCTGGGCGAGCTGGCTCGCGCCGATCTGCTCGATCTGTCTTGCGGCAACGTGCACAGCGGCACGCTGGGCAATGCCATCCAGAAATGGGACATCAACGGCGGCGCCGGCGAAGAGGCGCAAAAGTTCTACCGCGCGGCACCCGGCGGTATTCCGACCACCGTGGCATTCAGCCAGGACGCCACCTACCTGACGCTGGACCTGGATCGCCAATCGGGCTGCATCCGCGACAAGGCACACGCCTATTCGAAGGACGGCGGTCTGGCCGTGCTGTACGGCAACCTCGCACCGAAGGGCTGCATCGTGAAGACCGCTGGCGTCGATGAGTCGCAGTGGACATTCACCGGCCGCGCCCGCGTGTTCGAAAGCCAGGACGACGCCGTGGAAGGCATCCTGGGCGACAAGATCGTGGCTGGCGACGTGGTCGTCATCCGCTACGAAGGTCCCAAGGGCGGCCCGGGTATGCAGGAAATGCTGTATCCCACCTCCTATCTGAAATCCAAGGGCCTGGGCAAAACCTGCGCACTGTTCACGGATGGCCGCTTTTCGGGCGGCTCGTCGGGGCTGGTCATCGGCCACGCCTCTCCCGAGGCCGCCGAGGGCGGTAACGTGGGTCTGGTCGAAGACGGCGACACCATCGAGATCGACATCCCCAACCGCACGATCCACCTCGCCGTCTCCGACGAGGAACTGGCCAAGCGCCGCGCCGCCATGGAAGCCCGTGGCGACAAGGCGTGGAAGCCGGAAAACCGTCAGCGCGTCGTCTCGCAAGCGCTGCAAGCCTACGCCGCCCTGGCCACCTCGGCCGACCGTGGCGCCGTGCGCGATGTGTCGCAATTGAAGCGTTAATCGCCTGATTGCAGTGTGCGGGCGACGCGCCCGCACACTTCCAGCCAGCCGGTTGGCCTCAGGCGCGGTTGTCTTTCGCGAGAAGCTCCATCAGTGCAAGATTGATAAAGACTTTGTCGCGGCCTAGGACGACTTCCCGCACCACATTTAAATTTGCCAGCTCCTTCAACATTTTCGAAGCAGTCTGTCGCTGCGCGATTCCCTTATCGACGACGTTCGCGATCCGGCAATACGGCTGCGTGAAAATCAGGTCGACCAACTCGTGGCTGTAAGTCTTAGGTGCCTGAGCCCTGAGCTGTTCGCGAGTTCTTTCCATTAGCCCGCAGATAGCCTCGATTTTCGTCGTCGTCCATTCCGCGGTGTTGTGTACGGCCTCTAGCATGTAGAGGATCCATTTTTCCCAGGCTTGGTGTGTTGTGACCTCCATGAGCAACTGGTAGTACTCACGTTTGTGCTGGATGATGTAGCGGCTCAAATAGAGGATCGGGAGATCGAGCAGGTTTTCAGATATTAGGAATAGCAGATTCAGGACGCGTCCCGTGCGGCCATTGCCATCACTGAAGGGGTGAATCGCTTCAAACTGGTAATGCATCACTGCCATACGTACCAACGGGTCGGTGTCGCGCTCCATGTGGATAAAGTGCTCCCAGTTTGACAGCAGGTCACGGATGACTGCCTCACCAGCAGGTGGGGTATAGACGACCTGCTGAGTGGCGTCATTCATCAGGGCCGTGCCTGGCACCTTGCGGATGTCCATCTCGACACCTTTAATGGTGCGGCAGATGTCCACGGCAGTCGCGGTGGTCAGTGGCCTTGTTTTGAGCGACTGGCAGCCTTGGTATAACGCCGTGCGATAACGTAGCGCTTCCTTGGTAGCAGGGTCTGCCATACCGTCTGGCCCAGCGCTAGCATGCTGGAAAAGCCGGTCAGTAGTCGTGACGATATTCTCTATTTCTGAGCTGGCTTGTGCTTCTAGCATCGGGATCAGGTTGATCAGCATGCCCTGGTTGGGGATGCGACCTGCCATGCCGCGCAATGTGGCTAAGGATGCTTGAGCTTTAATGCAGGCTTTAAGTACTGCCCGCGTCTCAATCTCGGGTTGCGGTGGGAGGCGCGGTAAGTCGTTATAGGGGATCGTCGGGTTGAACACGGGCGAACGCTCGATATGTCGATAATCCTCCCCATCTTACTCACATCATAGAAACGTGTCGATTTTTCCGTATTTTGTGTACATGTCAGTTGGGATATGTACACGCCATCGACACGTTCCCATAATATGTCGATGAAATCCAATTTCATCGACATATCCTAACCAACATGTCGACGGCATCGACACGTTCAGATCACCGCTGCGGTACCGCCATCGACCGGGATCACGGCTCCCACCACGTACGATGACCGGGGGCTGGCCAGGAAGAGGGCAACGTCGGCGACTTCTTCGGGTTTGCCAAAGCGGCCCAGGGGAATCCGGGCCTGACCTTGCGCGTAGGCTTCTTCGAGCGAAATGCCCTGACGTTCGGCTTCCACGCTCAGTCCCTGTTCCACCCGTTGCGTGGCCGTCGCGCCGGGGCTGATGGCATTGATGCGGATGCCGTAACGGGCATAGTGGGCGGCCAAACCCACCGTCGACAGCATCAGCGCGGCATTGGCCGAGCCGCCGGCCAAGTGGGTGGGGTTAGGGATTTTTCCGCCCGTGCCGATGATGTTGATCACGATTCCATTCGTCGCGCCTTTGGGGCGAGATTCGGCGCGAGCGCGCATGCTGGTCAGCACGGCGTCCTGGACGTGCACGTACGGGAAGAATTTCGCGTCCATGGCCGCGCGCCATTTGGCGGCATCCAGCGTTTCGGGGACGTGGCGGCGCGCGGCGCCGGCGCTATTGATCAGAATGTCGATGGGCCCGATATCCTGCTCAATCTGTGCAATGACGCGAGAGGCCGCCTCGGCATCCGACAGATTTGCCGCATACGTGGCGACGTTATGGCCGCTGGCCTGTAATTGCGCGCGCGCCTGCTCGAGTCCTTGCGGGTCGCGCGCAATGATGGCGACGAAAGCGCCTTCGGCGGCAAAGGCGTTTGCCACCGCCAGACCGATACCTTTACTGCCGCCCGTGACTACCGTGACCTTACCGTTGAGTTTGAGATTCACATGCGCTCCGCGAGATGAGTAGGAGTGAGGACTTCGATACTCTACTCATCTCGCGCGGCGCTGACTATCCCGGCGCGGATAACAGGGGCCTCATGCGCCTGGCACTACCTCAGCCGCACCCTACGCGTCGGCAGCGTAAAGCTCGCCAGCCAGCACGTTGCGCCATTTATCCCAGGTCAGCCGGGGCCGATCGGTGATCTGTCGGTTGTAGGGGGCGTCGTAGACGATATGTTTCCACCGCGGCCGCACGGCGCCTACGATTTCGGGCTTATCGTCAATGAGCAGATCGCCATGGACCAGGGTTTTGTCGCGCGTCATGACGATGCGCTGGGTCGCCTCGCGCCCCAGGTGTTTCTCTACCCACAGGTATTTTTCCAGCACGCAATTCTCGAATTGCGTCAGGGGCGACGTGCAGATGCGAATGTCCATGCCCATCGCCAACAGTTCTCGCACCGCGTCCAGCGCGCCGGGAACGGGCGGTAGATTGCGGATAAAGCCCGGTTCGGTGTAGATGGCGGTTGCCAGCGGACGCAATTCGGCCGGATAGTCCTCCAGGATATGGAAAGATTTCCGGTCCGCGAATTCCACGGGCGGAATGTCCGGATGGCGCTCTTTCCAGATGGCTAAAAAGGCGTGCTCGAAATCGGCGAGCACGCCATCCTGGTCAAGAAGGATAAGCATGATGCGGAGAGGCAGAAATGTCCAAGCGCTGATTGTGCCACGTGACATGGCCTTCACTGCGATGGGCTGATGCCCCGCCGCCGAGCATCACTTCGCCGCGAGCGGCACCGGCATATCCCATCCTCCGCCCAATGCGCGAATCAGACTGACCGCGGATCGCGCGCGTTCGCCATCGAGCTGCACAGCCACGCGCTGTTGCGCCAACACGGTACGGTCCGCCTCGATGACATCGAGATAGCTGATAGAGCCCTCGTTATATTGCACGTGCGATATCCGCGCCGCGCGCGCCGACGCGTTCAACGCCGCGTCTTGGGCCGACATTTGCTGGCTTAACAGCCGCAAGTTTGCGAGATTGTCCTCAACTTCTCGAAACGCGGTGAGCACCGTTTGCCGGTAATTGGCGACATCCTCTTCATACACGGCCCGCGCACGATCCAGCCCCGCCTGCCGGCGGCCGCCATCGAAAATGGGCAGCGACAGCGCGGCGCCCACCAGTGGACCGAGCAAGAACGTCCGCGTTGACCATTCGAACAGATTGCCCAGCTCGGACGATTCGAATCCCGCCGCACCCGTTAGCGACAGCCGGGGAAAGAAGGCCGCCTGAGCCGCGCCGATACGGGCGTTGGCGGCCGCCATGGCGCGTTCAGCCGCAGCGATGTCCGGCCGGCGCTCAAGCAGGCTGGAGGGCAGTCCGGCCGGGATATTCACCGCGATGCGGGTGAGCGGCTGTTCCGGCAGGCTGAATTCCGATGGCGCCTTTCCCAACAGGATCGCCAACGCATGTTCAGCCGTGGTGCGTCGCCGCTCGAAGGCGAGCGTCTCCGCTCGCGCCGAATCGAGCTCCGATTGCGCTCGCGCCAGATCCAGTTCGCTGATGTCGCCCGCATCGTAGCGTCGCTGAATGAGCTGCAGGGTTTGTTCGCGCAGCCCGACGGTCTGACGATACAGCTGCAAACCCGCATCCAACTCGCGCACTTGGAAATAGGCCTGCGCCACATCGGCCTGCAAGGCCAGCAGCACGGATCGATACAACGCCTCGCTGTGCTCGGCGTCGGCCCTTGCCGCGTCCACCGTCGAAGACACGCGGCCGAAGAGGTCCGCCTCGTAGCTGACGCTGGCCTGCGCGCGCCACAACGTGACAGGTGTCGTGGACGCGCCGTCGTCCAGACCTTGGGAAGCCGGTGATTGACGTTGGCGTGTCGGCCCGGCGCCCACCTCCACGGTGGGGAAAAGCGCCGAGCGTGCATCTCCTAATAGGGCACGTGCCTGCTTCAAGCGCGCCGCTGCGGCCTGCAGGCTGTAGTTCGCTTGATGGGCCTCTTGCTCCAACGCGTTAAGCGTTTCGTCGTTAAAGAGTTTCCACCATTCGCCGCGCAATGCCGCTTCCGCAGGATTGGCGGTTTGCCACGCGCCCGCCTCATGCGGCGCGAGTTCTTGTTGTTGCGGGGCCTCCTTGTAATGGGCAGGCGTCGTGACGTCCGGGCGATGGTAGGTAGGACCGACCGCGCATCCCGCCAGAATCATTAGCAGGACGAGCAGACTGGAGACCTTGGCGTTTCGTCGTAATGAGGTTTGCATGATCAGCTCTACTTAATGGGATGCGGACTCGGCCGTGGTCGTGGCGGTCATGGGCGCGTCGTGATGCGAGGCAGAGTGCAGTTTGCGGGCACTCATCGAACGCAACAGCACGTAGAACACAGGAGTCAGGAACAGGCCAAACAAGGTCACGCCGAGCATGCCCGAGAACACCGCGATGCCGATGGCTTGTCGCATTTCCGAGCCCGCACCGGTCGATAGCACCAGTGGCACCACACCCATGATGAAGGCGATCGACGTCATCAGAATGGGGCGCAGACGCAGCCGGCTCGCTTCGATCGCGGCTTGCAGTGGCGTGCTGCCTTGCATCTCCAGCTCGCGCGCGAACTCCACGATCAGGATGGCGTTCTTGACCGACAATCCGACCAACACCATCAAGCCGATTTGCGTGAAGATGTTGTTATCGCCATGCGTCAACCACACCCCGGTCAATGCCGCCAGCACACTCATCGGCACGATGAGAATCACCGCCAGCGGCAACGTCAGGCTTTCATACAGCGCGGCCAGCACCAGGAACACCAACAACACGCTGATGGGAAACACCCAGACGCCCGCATTGCCCGCGAGGATCTGCTGATAAGTCAGATCCGTCCATTCGAACTTGAAGCCACGCGGCAGCGTCTCGGCCGCGATACGTTCTGCCGCATCCTGTGCTTGATCGGACGAATACCCCGGCGCGGGCCCGCCATTGATATCGGCGGCGGTATAGCCGTTGTAGCGCACGACCATCTCCGGCCCAAAGGTCTGTCGCACATCGACCAGCGCCGACAGCGGCACCATCTGACCGTTTTCGCTACGTGTCTTCAATTGCAGGATGTCTTCGGGGTGCGCGCGATAGGGCGCATCGGCTTGTGCGCGCACCTGGAATACTCGACCGAATCGATTGAAGTCGTTCACATACATCGAGCCCAAATAGATCTGCAACGTATCAAACACATCGGTCACAGGCACACCCAATTGTTTGGCCTTGACGCGATCGAGGTCCACATCCAATTGAGGAACGTTGATCTGATAGTTGGTAAACGTCGGACCCAGCTCAGGCGCCTGTCGTGCCTTTTCCAAGAACGCTTGAGTGGCCTTGTCCAGCTCGGCATAACCCATGGCGCCCCGGTCTTCGATCTGCAGCTTGAATCCTCCCATGGTGCCCAGGCCCATGACAGGTGGCGGGGGAAACACGGCGATATACGAATCCTTGATGGCCGCGAATTTTTCGTTCAGCTGCTGCGTGATGGCATCGCCTGAGAGTTCCGCGCTGCGGCGTTCATCGAACGGCTTGAGCGTGACGAACACAATGCCGGCGCTGGAACTGTTGGTGAAGCCATTGATGGACAGCCCCGGAAATGCGATCGTGCTGGCTACGCCCGGTTGTTTCAGGGCGATATCTGACATGCGGCGGATGACGTCTTCGGTACGGTCCAGCGACGCGCCATTGGGCAACTGCGCAAAGCCTATCAGATACTGCTTATCCTGCGCTGGCACGAAGCCGCCCGGTACGATATGCGCGATCCCAGCCGTGGCGGCCAGTAGCACCAGATACACGCCCATGGCCCCGGCCTTGCGACGGATCACGCCGGTCACACCCGTGGCATACGCATCGGAAGACCGCGAGAAAAACCGGTTGAACGCATTAAAGAACCGCCCGAACAACCGGTTCAGCACACGCGTGAGCCAGTCGGGTTTCTCGTGATGGCCTTTGAGCAGAATGGCCGATAACGCCGGCGACAAGGTCAGTGAGTTAAACGCCGAGATCACCGTCGAAATCGCGATTGTCATGGCGAACTGTTTATAGAACTGCCCCGACAAACCGGTCATGAAGGCCAGCGGCACGAACACGGCGCACAGCGTCAAGGCGATAGCGATAATCGGCCCGCTGACTTCGCGCATGGCGCGATAGGTAGCGTCGCGCGGACTCAGCCCCGCCGCGATATTGCGCTCGACGTTTTCCACCACCACGATGGCGTCATCCACCACGATGCCGATGGCCAGCACCATGCCGAACAAGGACAGCGCGTTGATCGAATAGCCGAATACCAGCAACAGCGAGAACGTCCCGATGATAGACACCGGCACGGCCAGCAATGGAATGATGGATGCGCGCCACGTCTGCAGGAAGACGATCACCACCAGCACCACCAATGCGATGGCTTCCAGCAGCGTCGAGATCACGGCCTTGATGCTCGAACGCACGAACTGCGTGGGGTCATATTCGATACGGTAAGCGACAGACGGCGGGAAATCGGCCGACAACTCCTTCATCGTTTCCCGCACCTGCTCCGAGACATCCAGCGCGTTCGCGCCGGGCGATTGCATGATGCCCATGCCGATGGCAGGTTGATTATCCAGCAGCGACCGCAGACCGTATTCCTGCGCGCCCAGCTCGATGCGCGCCACATCCGACAGCCGCGTGATCGCGCCATCGGGTGAGGACTTCAGGATGATCTGTCCGAACTCTGTCTCGTCTTCCAGCCGGCCTTGCGCATTGACCGAGAACTGCATGGGCACATCGCCCAGCGTCGGCGATTGCCCGATCACGCCGGCGGCGACCTGCACGTTCTGCTCGCGGATCGCATTGACCACTTCGGCGGCGGTTAACCCGCGCTGTGCCACCTTCTGCGGATCGAGCCACACGCGCATCGAATAGCTGCCCGAGCCCCAGATCTGTACCTCACCGACGCCGCTGATACGCGCCAAGCGATCCTTGATGTTCAACACCGCATAGTTGCGCAGATAGGTGCTGTCGTAGCGGTTGTCGGGCGAGACCAGATGCACGACCAGCGTCAGGGTGGGCGAGCTTTTCGTTGTTGTTACGCCCAGCCGCTGCACATCGGGCGGCAAGCGCGGCAGCGCCTGCGACACGCGGTTTTGCACCAGCTGTTGCGCCTTGTCCGGATCGACGCCAAGCTTGAAGTAGACCGTCACCGCCAGATTGCCATCACTATTGGCCTGCGACTGCATATACAGCATGTCCTCGACGCCGTTGATCGATTCCTCCAAGGGCGAGGCCACCGTATTGGCGATCACGGCAGGATTGGCGCCCGGATATTGCGCGCGCACCACGACCGAAGGCGGCACGACCTCCGGATATTCCGAGATCGGCAGTTGGAACATCGCGAGCAAGCCCGCCAACAGCACGATCACCGATAGCACGCCCGCAAAAATGGGCCGGTCGATAAAGAATTTAGAAATATTCATGCTTGCTTCCTGCCAGTGGCATGGCGCTGCGACGGGCAACACGCGGCCCGGCCGGCGCACACAAGCGTGTGCCGGCAACGAATCGCTAAGGCGTTTGAGTGGCGCCAGCGTCAGCCAGCGCCAGGCGTCGGGGTTAGTTCAGGCTGGCGGTCTGCGTCGTCTTGGGCGAATTCGATTCCATCGATACGAGGGTCGGCGACACGGTCTCGCCCGGGCGCACGCGCTGCAGTCCATTGACGACGATGCGCTCGCCGGGCTCGAGCCCGCTGGTCACGACGCGCAGATTGCCTTGGTTCGCACCCAGGGTGACGCGCCGATAACTCGTCTGGCCTTGATCATCGACCACCAGCACGAAACGCTTGTCTTGATCGGTGCCGATCGCGCGTTCGTCGATCAGCACGGCGTGGTGCGGCACGGTGCCGCCCAGGCGGATCCGCGCATACATGCCCGGCACCAGCAACCCATCCGCATTGTCAAACACCGCCCGCACCCGGATCGTGCCCGATTGCGTATCGATACGGTTATCCACGGACTGCACCACGCCTGCGCGCGGATACTCCAGATCGTTGGCCAGTCCCAATTCCACCGGCACCGAAGCGCCTGTCGTGCGCGCGGGACTCACGTAATTCAGATAGGCTTTCTCATCCACGTCGAACGCGGCATACATTTGCGAGACCGACACGAGGCGGGTCAAAGGCTTTGAGTTCGCCCCCGCGGCCACCACATTGCCGACGGTCACCTCCGCGCGCGATACCCGGCCCGTCACGGGCGCGACGATTTCGGTGTAGCCAAGATTCAGTTTGGCGGCATCCAGCGCGGCCTGAGCCGCCTTTAAATTGGCCGCCGCTTCACGCGCATCATTGCGCTTGGATTCGAAATCGCGTTTGGCGATCGCATTCTCGGCCAGCAGACGTTGCCCGCGCGCGAGTTCTGATGCGGTAAAGGCGACGCGCGCCTGGGCTGCGGCCAATTGCGCGGCGGCACGGTCCACCTCGGCGGCATAGGGGCGCGGGTCTATCGTAAAGAGCGGGTCGCCTTTTTTCACCAGACTGCCGTCCTTGAAATGCACGGCGGTCAGCGTGCCGGACACGAGCGGCCGAATGTCGACCACATCGATGGCTTCGAGCCGGCCCGAATACTCCTGCCAGTCGATCACCGACTTGCCCAGCGCGGGGGCGACGTCGACCGACGGCGCCGCGGGGGCGGCCGACGCTTGCGCGGCGCCGGGTCCTGGCTCGTTGCTCCAGAGCGAATAGCCCCCGGCCGCCACGAGCAGGGCCACGACAGCCGTCATTACTGCGATGCGCGAACGCGAAACAGACATGGGTGTTTCCTTAATCGTATGGGGTGTGCCGGAGGCGGCGGCAAAGCCAAAAGCCGCCGGTCGGACCGATGGGCCGACGGACCAGCGTAGATGGAACGTATTCTGAGTGTTTTGCGCGCCGGGATAAACGTGCTGCTGTCGGCAACACTGTTCGAGGAAAATGAACAATTGGGGCAAAACGGAGTTATGCTTGCGCCATCACCACGCTTTTATGGACGACAACACCATGGATCGTTTTCAAGCCATGCAGGTGTTTGCGCGTGTCGTCGAGGTCAATAGTTTTACCCGGGCAGCCGACAGCCTGGGTCTGCCTCGTACGACGGTCACCACCATCATTCAGAATCTCGAGCGCCATTTAGGCGTACGCCTGTTGAACCGCACCACGCGTCGTATCAGCCTCACGCCCGATGGTGCGGCTTACTTTGACCATAGTAAGCGGGTCCTGGCCGATGTGGAGGAAACCGAGGCGTGCTTTCAGGCCGCCGCGGTCAAACCCCAGGGCAAGCTGCGCATCGATGTGCCAGCGAGCGTGGGCAGGTTGATCCTCGTGCCTGCGATTGCAGAGTTCCGCGAACGCTATCCCGACATCGAGCTGGTGCTGGGCATGAGCGACCGTCGCGTGGATCTGGTGCAAGAGGCCGTCGATTGTGTGATCCGCGGCGGCGAACTCGAAGACTCGTCGCTGGTGGCGCGCCGCATCGGCTCGTTCCAGTTCGTGACCTGCGCCGCGCCCTCGTATCTGGAACGGCATGGCATGCCGCACACGTTGGAAGATCTAAAGTCGCATCGCGCGCTGAACTATTTCTGCAACCGCACGGGCCGCAGTTTCAGCTGGGACTTCGTCATTGACGGCCGCGTCCACGAGGTCGATATGACGGGCGACATGGCGGTCAACGATTGGAGCGCGCATCTGGCGTTGGGATTGCAGGGATTCGGTCTGATTCAAACGGCGCGGTTCATCGCCTTGCCCCATCTGCAATCGGGGGAACTGATCGAGGTGCTGCCGCAGTGGCGACCGACGATCCTGCCAATCTCGTTGCTCTATCCGCAGAACCGTCAGCTCTCGCCCAAAGTGCGCGTGTTTTCCGATTGGGTCGCGGAATTGTTCATGCGCTGCCCCTTGCTGCGCGGCGGCGACGGCAGCGAAGGTTGCCACGACGTGCGCAAGCCCGAGCTTTTGCCGGGTGCCATTCGCGCGCCTCGCCGGGGCACGCCCGCGGAGCTGGAATACGCGATCTGAATCAGCCCACGCGCTGTCAATCCGAGGATGCCCCCTGGTTGGGGGCTCCTTGTCTGCGAGGGGAGTCCTGTATATTTGTGCAGTCGCCCTAACGCCCAATTGGCTCAATCCATGCAGCAGCCTGTTTTACCTGCGTACCTCATTGCCCGCTGGCTACTCTTGCTGGTGTTGCTGGCCGGCATTTATTTCCTCAGTGGTTTTCTTGTTCCGGCGCTGGCCGCCCTGATCATCGGGCTGGCCACCTGGCCGGTGTTTCAGCGCATCGTGCGCGCCTGCGGCGGACGAACGATCCCGGCGGCATCGCTGGCGTTGATTACCGTCATCCTGGTGATCATCGTGCCTTTGTCGTTGGCACTGTCTTATGCCATCAACGAGGCCAGTAATTTTGTTGCCTGGGCCTTGGCGGCCAACCGTCATGGCGTGGCCGTGCCTGCATGGATTTCGTCATTGCCGGTTGTGGGCGACAGGTTGACCGAATACTGGATCACCTATGTCGGCGAGCCGCATGCCTTGGGCGCGCTGGTCGAAGCCGTCAGCGGCGAGCATCTGGGCAATATCTATCGCATGGTCCTGTCCGCCACCGGCAACGCGTTTCACCTGTTGCTAAGCGTGCTCTTCATGCTGATTACCTTGTTCTTTGTCTATAAAGACGGCGATCGCATGTTAGGCCAGCTCGACATCCTGGGCGAGCGTATCTTGCCCGAACGCTGGCGGCGGTTTTCGCGCGTGGTGCCCGCGACAGTCAGCTCTACCGTGACTGGCATGAGCTTGATCGCGGTAGGCGAGGGCGTCGTGCTTGGTATCGCGTATTGGATCGCGGGCGTGCCTTCGCCGGTATTGCTGGGCGTGGTGACCGGATTCATGGCGCTCATTCCGGGTGGCGCGCCGTTGTCATTTACGCTAGTGTCCTTGTACCTGATCGGCTCCGGGCATCTGGTGGCGGGTATCGCGCTGTTCGCGTGGGGCACGATCGAGCTCTTTATCGTCGACAAGACATTGCGCCCGCGATTAGTCGGCGGGCCGGTCAAACTGCCTTTTCTGCCCACGTTTTTCGGTCTGGTGGGCGGGGTCAAGACCATGGGCATCGTCGGGCTGTTCGTGGGTCCGGTGCTGATGGCGCTGCTGGTTGCCGTATGGCGCGAATGGGTGCGCAACGTCCAGCATGAACGCGAGCTCGCACAGTGCCATAATGTCGAACAGATTCGTGTCGATCGGGGCGATGCCCCGCGCTGAATCGATGTGACCCATCGATCGACGCCTGCGCGTCGATATGTTCGAGAAAGCAATGTCAGCATCATCCGTGGCCGAGCAAGTCCAGACCCTGCGTGAACAGGGCTTTGTGGTGGCAAGGCAGTTCGCCTCGCCCGAGATCGTCCAGGCCTTGCGCGCCGAAGCGCAACGCCAATTGGACGCGGTGATCGAGCCCATCGAGTACGAGGCCGATCTGCAATACCCGGGTGCGCCGCCATCGCGCGATGCGCAGGGTGGCGCGACGGTGCGCCGGCTGCTAGATGCCTATCGTCGCGGGCCCTTGTTTCAGCAATGGGCCACCCGGCAGGACATCGGCGCATGGTTGCGTGCGTATTTTGGCGAGACGCCAGTCTTGTCGCGCGCACACCATAACTGTGTCATGACCAAACATCCCGCCTATGGCAGCCTGACGGGCTGGCATCAGGACATTCGTTATTGGTCCTTTTCCGAGGACGATCTGGTCTCTACCTGGCTGGCCCTGGGGCACGAGACGGCGGATAACGGGGGGCTGTTTTTCCTGCCAGGCTCGCACACGGCCGCGTTCGATGCGTCGCAGTTCGATGAGCAGAAGTTCTTTCGCGCGGACCTGCCGCAGAACCAAGCCTGGATCGAGCGCGCGGTGTGTCCGACGCTGGAGCCCGGCGACGTGGTGTTTTTTCATTGCCGCACCTTGCACGCGGCCCGGCAAAACAGCAGCGATCAGGTCAAGCTCTCGCTCGTGCACACCTATCATCCGGAAAGCTGCTCGCCGCTGCCCGGGACGCGCTCGGCTTCGCTGCCAGGCGTGCCGCTGGCCGGTTAAAGCGGCAACACCACGCGCAGTTGCTCGTCCAGCTGGCTGGTGGGCGTCACCCGCCAGCCGCTTTGCGCGTAGCGCAGCCAGCGGCCCAGCACCAGGTGAGTGAGCAGGCTGGCGCGGGCGCTGATATCGGTTTCGGGCGGCAGCTGTCCATCGGTGACGGCCACGCGCAACGATTGCTTCAGCGATGCCTCGATG
Organism: Bordetella sp. 15P40C-2; assembly: GCF_009763235.1. NCBI lineage: Bacteria > Pseudomonadati > Pseudomonadota > Betaproteobacteria > Burkholderiales > Alcaligenaceae > Bordetella > Bordetella sp. 15P40C-2. Next base: position 16,359 of record NZ_WSJA01000024.1, on the reverse strand, counting down.
CGGTCATTGATATGGTTGATGCGTTCTTGCAGCCGGTTGTCCTCGGTCACCAGCGCATCGCCTGTCAGCACGCGCGTCATGCCCTTGTTGCGCTCGGAAAACGCCAGCAGCATGGAGACGATCTTGCGCGCTTGGCTCACCCCTTGGCGGTCCGCATCGGCGATCTGGTTGACCAGGGTGAAAATGCTGACCTCGATGAATTCGATCAGTCCCTCGAACATCTGCGCCTTGCTGGCGAAATGCCGGTAGAGCGCAGCTTCTGAGAGCTGCATGCGAGCCGCCAGCGCCGCGGTGGTGATACGGGCAGCGTGCGGCTGCTCCAGCATTTCCGCCAGGGTTTGCAGGATCTGGGTTTTTCGCTCGCCGGGTTTACTCGCCATGGCTGAAACGTGTGGGTCCGTCTGAGGAGGAAAAAGAGCGCTAAACCGCCCGGATGGGACGGCGGCGCAGTAGCAAATCGCTCACCGAGTTTACCCGCAAGTCCACATAGGCCGGCCGTTGATGGTTGCGGCGTGCAAAGGGCGTGCCCGAGTGATAGACGTGCACCGTGCGTAATCCGACCTGACGCGCGCCACGCAAATTCGGCAAAGTGTCCTCCACCAGCACGGCCTGAGATGGCGGCACACCTTCGCGCGCCAGCACGTAACGCAGCAAGGCGGGAGAGGGCTTGGGCCGAAACTCGCCATGCAGCCGCATATGCTCGATGGCCCAGAGGCTGTCGAATTGCCGCAAGATACCCAGGTGCCGCAGCACATCGCGCGCGTAATGAAATGGGGCATTGGTGAGCAAGACCTTGCGCCCTGGCAACTGGCGCAATTTACCAGCCAGCCCAGTTTCCGCGCGCAGTAGCGGCTGCACATCGAAGTCGTGGCTTAACCGCAGAAACTCATGCGGGTCGATCCCGTGATGGCGCACCATGCCGATGACAGTCGCACCATAGCGCCGCCAATACGTCGAACGCAGCGCGTTCGCCGTCTCGATATCCACGTTCAATGACGCCGCCACGGCATGCGTCATGCCATGATCGATACGCGGAAAGATCGCGTGCGAACAGTCGTGCAGCGTGTTGTCCAGATCGAACAGCCACAGGCGCTCGCTCACACCCGTGGCGATGCGGCGCGCGCGACGCTGACGCGCCGCGGGTCGCAGCAGATAACGATGGGCCCGCATTAATGCGAGCTGATCATCGTGCCCACGCCCTCGTTGGTGAGGATTTCGAGCAACAGGCAGTGCGGTACGCGGCCATCAACGATGTGAACCGAGTTCACGCCGTTCTTCGCCGCATCGAGCGAGGACGAGATCTTGGGCAGCATGCCGCCAGAGATCGTGCCATCTTCGAACAGTTCATCAATGGTCTGGGCCGACAGCGTGCGCAGCAGGTTGCCGGCTTTATCCAGCACGCCCGGGGTGTTGGTCATCATCACCAGTTTTTCGGCGCCCAGCACCTCGGCCATCTTGCCTGCCACCACATCCGCATTGATGTTGTAGGCCGTGCCGTCTTCGCCATAACCAATCGGCGAAATCACAGGGATGAACTGATCGTCTTGCAGCGCCTTGACCACGGCCGGCTCGACTTGGGTGATATCGCCCACGAAACCGATATCCAAGGGTTCGTTGGGGTTGTCCTTGTTGGCCATGAGTTTCTTGCGGGCCTGGATCAGCATGCCATCCTTGCCCGTCAGGCCAACGGCCTTGCCGCCTGCCTCGTTGATCATCATGACGATGTCTTGCTGCACTTGGCCGCCCAGCACCCATTCGACGACTTCCATCGTCTCGGCGTCGGTCACGCGCATACCCTGAATAAACGTGCCTTGCTTGCCTACGCGGCGCAGGGCGTCATCGATTTGCGGTCCGCCGCCGTGCACGACCACGGGGTTCAGGCCGACCAGCTTGAGCAGCACCACATCATGGGCGAAGCTGCGCTGCAGGCGCTCTTCGGTCATGGCGTTGCCGCCGTACTTCACCACAATCGTCTTGCCATGAAATCGTCGCAGATACGGCAGTGCTTCGGATAGGACGGCCGCTTTCAGGGCAGGAGACGAGACGGCGGCAGAGTCGGGCGTGTCGGTCATGGCAGCAAAAACTCGATTCAAAGGTCAGTGAAAAGGAAAAAGCTTGCGCCGGCGCGGTGGTCACGGCGCTACCGGGCAAGCATACGGCAGATTGTAGACCGCGCGTTTGGTATATAACCAAAACCCATGATGTTATGCCCGACAAATAACCTGCATTCAGGTAAATTGAGGGCGTTTTTGCAACGAAGCGGCCCGTGGGGCACGGCTTACGATAATGAGGTGTTTTATGCGTTTACCTTTTGCGCGGACGGCGCTGCTGGCCTCCGTTTTCTTCCTGGCCGGTGCCGCTCATGCCGAAAAACTCATCGTCGGTGCCACCCAGGTGCCGCACGCCGAGATTCTGGAAGTCGTCAAGCCCGCCTTGGCCAAAGATGGCGTCGAGCTCGACATCAAGGTCTTTAGCGACTACGTGCAGCCCAACTTGCAGCTGGCCGATAAAGAACTGGACGCCAATTTCTTCCAGCATCAGCCTTACCTGGAAACCTTCAAGAAGGATCGCGGCGCCAAGCTCGTAGGCGTGGGTCTAGTGCACGTCGAACCCTTTGGCGCCTACTCGCGCAAGGTGCAATCCACGGATCAGATTCCCGAGGGCGCCACGATCGCGATCCCGAACGATCCCTCCAACAGCGGTCGCGCGCTCCTGCTGTTGCAGCAACAAGGTCTCATCAAGCTCAAAGACCCCACCAACATCACCGCAACACCGCTGGACATTGCCGAGAACCCGAAGAAGCTGAAATTCCGAGAACTCGAAGCCGCCATCTTGCCGCGCGCGCTCGCCGATGTGGATGTGGCGCTGATCAACACCAACTACGCGCTTGAAGCGGGTTTGGTGCCGACTAAGGACGCCTTGTTCATCGAGGGCGCGGAATCGCCGTACGCCAATATCGTTGTAGCGCGTGAAGACAACAAGGATGCCCCGGCGATCAAGAAACTCGTCAATGCGCTGCATACCCCCGAGGTCAAGCAGTTCATCGAGGAAAAATACAAGGGCGCGGTGGTGCCTGCGTTCTAAGCACGGCACGAGGGTAGATCGCGGTCCCAGACATCAGCGTCCTCGGATGTCTGCCCTTGCCTGAGCCCTCGCGCGAAACCTTGAAGTTCAAAGGCCTGAGTCCGGACTCGCACCGTACTCAGGCCTTTTTGTAGGGATCGAGATGAGTCTCGACGTTTAGCCGGCGGCCAATGCCTTGTCCAGTGTGGCGTGAAAATCCGCCATGTCGTAATCGCCAAGATAGCGCTTGATGATGCGACCTTGCTTGTCGATCAGAAATGCCGTGGGCGTGAGTTTGACATCGCCGAATGCCTGGGCGATATCGCCCCGCGTATCGAGCGCCACCGGAAAGGGCAGCTTGCGCGTTTCGGCGAAATTCAGCACGTAGTTCGGCGGGTCATAATTCATTGCGACCGCCACCGTCTCATAGCCCTTGGGGGCGTATTTGTTGTAGGTCTCGATCGTGCCCGGCATCTGCTTGACGCAGGTCACGCAGCTCGTGGCCCAGAACTTCACCAGCACGACCTTGCCACGCAAATCGTGCATGCTGAATTGTTTCCCCTCGATGGTGGTGAAGGCCACATCAGGAGCAGGGGCGGCAGGGCGCCAGAGAAACCAGGCGCCAATGCCGGCCGCCACCAGAACGACGAGGGACAGCACGAGCTTTTTCATGGCGTTTATTGAATCGGCATGACTTCGACGCCACCGCTGGCCGCGCCGCTATTACCGGCGGGCGCGGTGCTCGATGGGGCGAGATTATTGGTCGTCGTCGGCGGCGAGGAGGTCGCCGGGGTCGATGCGCTCTGGCCGGACAGCTTCAACGCTTCTTCGCGGCTGATGGTCTCGAAGATTTTGACGACCTTTTTCACGCCGCTGACTTCCGACGCTGCGGTCGCCGCGTAATTGCCTTCGGCCTCGGTGACCAGGCCCATCAGGTACACCACGCCGTTGTCAGTCGTCACGTCGATCGTGGCCGAGGGCACGTACTTGGTGTCCAGCAGCTTGGCCTTGACCTTGGACGTCAACCACGTATCGTTCGAACGCGTGCCGAACGAGGTCTCGGGACCGATGTTCAGCTGGTTCACGACCTTTTTCACGTGCTGAATGCTCTCGGCGATCCTGGTCGCTTCGTCCTTGGCTTGTTGAGTCGGCACATCGCCGGTCAGCAGCACAATGCCGTTATAGGACATGGCATTGACCCGTGCCCCGGCGCCCAGTTTGTCGCCGATCTGCTTTTCAGCCTTGAAGTCGATGTTTTTGTCTTCGATTTGCGCGCCCGAGGTGCGCCGATCGGTGATGACGACTGCCGTTGTGGCAGCCGCGCCGCCCACGAGGAGCGGGGCGCATGCCGATAAGGAAACCGCTGCGGTGGCGAGCACGGCCGAGAGCAGCAACGGACGTGCGACTTTGCGAGCATCCAACATTATTCGGTGTCTCCGAGAAGTAAGGCATCGATGCCGTCACAGAGTGCATGCAAGGTCAGCGCATGGACTTCCTGAATGCGCATGGTGCGATCGCTCGGCACGCACAAATGAATGTCGTGTTCGGTCAAGAGTTCACCCATCACGCCGCCACCTTTACCGGTGAGCGCGATGATGGTCATCTCGCGATCGTGAGCCGCCTCCATCGCGCGGATGACGTTGGCCGAATTGCCACTGGTGGAAATCGCCACCAGCACATCGCCTGGCTGGCCCAGCGCGCTGACCTGGCGTTCGAAGATTTCCTCGAAACCATAGTCATTGCCCACGGCCGTGAGGATGGCGGTATCGGTGTTCAAGGCAATCCCGGCCAGGGGTAGCCGCTCGCGTTCGAACCGGCCCACCAGTTCCGCGATGAAATGCTGCGCGTCGGCCGCGGAGCCACCATTGCCGCAAGCCAGAATCTTGCCGTTATTGGCCAAGGCGGCGAACATCAACTCGACCGCGGTGGCCAAAGGGGCCGAGAGCGCGTTCATGCTGGCTTCGCAGGCTGCCATGGCATCGCGAAAATGCGACGTCATTCGTGAAGTCATATCCATGCGCGGCATTATCTCATGGTGGCCGATTCCGGCGTGCGACTAAAGGTGAAAAGCGGCCCGCAGCCAGATCATCTCGTCGCCATCGAAGGCGACCACATCGAAGCGCGCGACGGGCATGCGCGCGCCCCAGTAACGACGGGCCAGGGCGGGCAACAACAACGCCGCGCTGCGGATCAGGCGCTCGCGCTTGACGTGCCCGATGCTGGCCGCCGCTCCGCCAAAGTCACGATTCGATCTGGATCGTACCTCGACGAATACCAGCACGTCGCCATCGCGCATAATCAGATCAATCTCGCCCGTGCGGCAACGGACGTTGCGGGCCAGCGGTGTCAGACCCGACGCCATCAATCGCTCGAGCGCCCGGTCTTCGTAAGCCGCCCCTGCTCGTTGGGTAGGAGAGGCGGGCCAACCGTTGGGGTCAATCAACGATGACGGGGCCTCGCCATGCCCGGTTTTTGTGCGCGATGACGCAAGCCCGACCGCGCCGCCTGCTGTTTCGGCCGCAGCGGCTTGCCGCAACGCGCGCTTGGCGGCCGCGCGACGCCGTTTTACTTGCTGTTGCTGCGCGGCGCGTGCGCGCGCGTAGGCAATATCCAGAAAAGGATCCGTCATGGCTTGAGCGCCCCAGGCACGAGTCAGGCGGCTACACTGACATACTTTGCAGTTGGGTGGTGAGCTTCGATGAATCAAAATGTCCCGCTTACGCAGGCGTCCGAGGGTTGGCGCCGCATGGCCGAGCGCGTGGCGGGCCAGCATTGGCCCGAGGCCGCGTTATATGTGGTGGCCACGCCGATCGGCAACCTCGGTGATCTGGGCCTCAGGGCCTGGCAGGCGCTGAGCCAGGCCGATGTCATTGCCGCCGAAGACACGCGCGCCACGCGCAGTCTGCTGGATGCCTGGGGCATCAACACGCCGTTGATTGCCGCGCATCGCCATAACGAGGCCAGCGCCGCTCAAGATATCTGCGCGCGTCTGGCGCAGGGTCAGCGCGTCGCGCTGGTGTCCGATGCGGGCGCGCCCGCGGTCAGTGACCCCGGCGCGCGAGTGGTCCGCGTGGTGCGCGCCGCCGGTTATGCCGTGGTGCCCGTGCCCGGTCCGAGCGCCGTGATCACCGCGCTCATGGGTAGCGGGGTCACCTCTGACGAAAATCCTGCCTTTGCCTTCGCGGGCTTCGCGCCGTCCAAGGCGACCGCGCGCCAACGCTGGCTGCGTTCCTGGTGCGCGCTGCCCGCGCCGGTGGTGATGTTTGAATCACCTCATCGGCTGGGCGCGATGCTCGGCGATCTGCTTGAAGTCTGTGGCGGCGACCGCAAGCTGACGATCGCGCGCGAGCTCACCAAGCGGTTCGAGCAGATCGTCACGCTGCCGCTATCGGACGCCCAGGCCTGGCTCGCGGGCGACGCGCATCGTGCACAGGGCGAATTCGTGCTGATCGTTCACGCCGAGGTCGCGGCCGAGGTGGACGACAGTGTGCCCGATGATCCTCAGACGATTGTGTTGATCGATGCCTTGCTGGAGACGCTGTCCGTGCGCGATACGGCCAAAGTCGCTGCGCGCGTGACCGGCCAGCCGCGCGACGCGCTCTATGCGCTCGCGTTGGCGCGTAAAGGTGGTGCATGACGTGGCTCTATTTGGATACGGACACTCCCTTGGGCGTGATGCGCCTGGCTGCCCGCGCGTGCGAGGGGCAGCCGAAGGGTCTGAGCGGCGCTTGGTTCCTTGATCAGCCGGACCTGCCCGAGCTGTCGCAAGCCTGGCGGTCGCAGCCGGAGCATCCGGTCCTCAACCAGGCGCGTGTCGAACTCGCTGACTGGTTCGCCGGCGACCGCCAACATTTTGATGTCGAGTTCGCGCCGCAAGGCACAGTCTTTCAGCAACGCGTCTGGCAGCAGCTGCGCCTGCTGGACTTCGGCGCGGTCTGCAGCTATAGCGATATCGCGATGGCTATCGGCAAGCCCAAAGCCGCCCGCGCCGTCGCGCAAGCCATCGGCCGCAACCCGCTGTGCATCTTCATCCCTTGCCACCGTGTCGTCGGCCGCGACACCGCGTTGACCGGCTTTTCGGCGGGATTGCCGCGCAAGCACGCGCTGCTCAGGCACGAAGGCCACCGCTATCTTGGCCATCACGCGCGTGTGCGGCGTGTCGAGAATACCCAGCTAGACTTGCCTTGGTGAATCCACAGGCGCGACCAACGCCGGTTTAACAGTAAGGGTGCACGGCTTGGCGCGAATCGGCGTTGTTTCGTTGACCGTTACGGCGTCGCGAGGCTCGGCATGATGCCGATCCTGTCGGCTACGCGTTGTGCGGCGCTGAGTGCCGAGGCACGATCGGAATAAGGCCCCATCCGGACGCGATACAGCATGCCGTTCTGGTGCACAGCCGCCACCATTTGGGCGTCTGCCAGCTGTTGGTTGACCTGTTGCACCAAGGCCTGGGCGTTGCCGGGCTGACTAAATGCACCCATTTGCAGATAAAACGCACCGGCCGAGGAACTGGGACTAGCTGTCATTTGCTGTGCCGATGCCGCCGGCGTCATGGGCGCGAGCTCCGTCATCGTCAAGCTGGCCGTTGCAATAGGGGCCGCTCCTATGGGCAGATCCTCGGATGCCGTGGCGACAGCGTTTGAAGCCCCGGAGGCCGTCACCACGCCGCCGCGCGACTGCGCCAGACGGATTTCGGCGGGTAGGATGCGTTCCACCGTCACTTCTCCGCTACCCTTGGCGACGATGCCCAGTTTATGAGCCGCCGCGTACGACAAATCCATGACGCGGTCGTGCAGAAACGGCCCACGGTCATTGACCCGCACGATGACGGTTTTGCCATTCACATGACTGGTCACGCGTGCATAGCTGGGCAGCGGCATCGTCGGATGCGCGGCGGTCATGGCGTACATATCGTAAGCCTCTCCGATGGAGGTGCTATTGCCATGAAACTTGCGTCCATACCAGGAGGCGATGCCTCGCACTTTATACGGGCGGTCCGGGTCCGCGATGGGCACGTAGTTCTTGCCCAGCACGGTATAGGGCCGGTTCGCGCCGCTGGCCAACGGCTCGATGCGCGGCACGGCGTCCGGGATCTTGTCGATGTTGGCCGGAATGTCGTGCCCCGGACCATCGTCTTGGTAATACCCGCCCGCCTTGCGCTTGCCCGGCGAGGAGCAGCCCGCGATTGCAACCGCGAGGCCAATGATGACGAGGGCGAGCCAACAACGCGTCACGTTCACGCGTGTTCTTTCGGCAGTTGCGCACGATGCCGGATCAGCAATGGATCATGATCGGCAAATCGTTTCGCCAGCTGTTCCACCACGTACACGGAACGATGCTGCCCGCCCGTGCAGCCCACCGCCACGGTCAGATAGCTGCGTGTGTCTTGTGTATATCTGGGCAGCCAACGCCGCAGATAATCGGTAATGTCGTCGATCATCTGGTTAACGACATCGAAACTCGCCAGCCACGTCGCCACCGCCTCGTCCCGGCCGGTCAAAGGCCGCAGATTGCGGTCGTAATACGGGTTCGGCAGGCAGCGCGCGTCAAACACCAGATCCGCGTCGTTAGGCACCCCGCGCTTGAATGCAAAGGATTCGAAGGTCAGCACGAGCGGTGGGCGATCATCCTGGATCAGGTCGCTGATCCATGCCCGTAACTGCCCCGGCGTCAGATCCGAGGTATCGATCACATGCTCCTGTTCGCGTAACGGCGCGAGCAGATCGCGTTCCAGTGCGATGGCGTCCAGCAGGGAGGGTGCCTGGCCGTGGCGCGAGAGCCGGTCGGTCAAGGGGTGGCGGCGTCGTGACTCCGAATAACGCTGCACCAAGGTCTGCGTGTTGGCGTCGAGAAAAATCACCCGTAGCGAGGTGCCCATGGCGCGCTGGGCCGTGACCACGTCGGGCAACTCGGCCAGTTCGCCCGGCGAACGCACATCAATGGCAATCGCTATCCGGGCAAGCTCATCGTCGCGCGCGCTGGCGATGACTTCGCTCAAAAAGCGTACCGGCAGATTGTCGATACACGTATAGCCGGTGTCTTCAAGCATGCGCAGGGCCACCGACTTGCCCGATCCGGAAATTCCGGTAATAAGGACGACTCTTAACATGACCCCAATTGTTGCATGAAATTGCCTGACGGTTCCGGCAAGATAGCTGGTAATGACGTTGTTTCGTACCTGAACCAGGGCGAAGCGCTGTACCTGCCCGTCGCGGCAGCGTAAGATTGAACCGCCCATAGACGCCGGTGCTTCATTGTCCCGATTTCCCGGCTTCGCCGCAACGAGGTGAGCATATCGATGCCAGTCCGTCCCTGTCGCGAGTTGAGTATGTGGAGGCGCTGCGCCCGCAGGCTGCTGGTTCTGTTGATAGCCTCGACTGGCTCGTTGGCCGTCGCGCAAGTGCCTGGCGCCGACCCCCACAGCGCCACTGCGCCGGGCGCCGCTGCGCCGCGGTTGGAGCCCGACACCATGCAGGCGCGTGTGGCCGCCTGTACGGCCTGTCACGGCCAGCAGGGCCGAGCCGGCACCGACGGCTACTATCCCCGTCTGGCGGGCAAGCCCAGCGATTACCTATACCACCAGCTGCTACATTTCCGCGACGGCTTGCGGCAGTATCAGCCCATGACCCATCTGCTGACAGGTTTGCCCGACGCGTATCTACGGGAAATGGCTGATTTTTTTGCCGAGCAGCATGTGCCGTATCCAGCGCCCGCGCGCCCGGCGGTATCAGCGTCCATGTTGGAGCGCGGTCGGGTGCTGGCTCTGAAGGGCGACGCAGCGCGAGGCTTGCCCGCCTGTGTGGCTTGTCATGGCGCACGGTTAAACGGGCTGGCGCCGGCGATCCCGGGATTGCTGGGGTTGCCACGCGACTATATCGGCGCCCAGATCGGCGGCTGGATCAACGGCTTGCGCCGGGCGGCGGCGCCAGACTGCATGGCCGAGGTCGCGCGCAAGCTGACGCCCGAGGATATCGGCGCCGTGTCGGCCTGGCTGGCCGCGCAGCCCGTGGTGGAACCGTACGTGCCTGACCCGGCGGGGTCGGTCACCTTGCCTGCCGAGTGCGGCAGTCAGATGCAACACTGAGGCCCGGGCATGCGACGTTTTCTCAAAATAGCTGGTGGCATCGTGTTGCTGGCGTGCGTGGCGGTGCTGGCCACGCTGTACTGGATGGGCACGTGGGAGGGGGCTTCGGTCGATACGGCAGACGCACCCACCGCGAGCACGAGCCCGCCGGTGGCGAACCCGTCCGAGGATACGCAACGCATCGAGCGCGGCCGTTATCTGGCGTTGGTGGGCAACTGCGCCGGCTGTCATACCGTCGCGGGGGGCCAGCGCTACGCAGGCGGCACCGCGATTCCGACTCCCTTTGGGACGCTGTACGGACCCAACATCACGCCGGATCCCGATGCCGGCATCGGCTCCTGGGATGCCGACGATTTCTGGCGCGCGCTGCACGCGGGCAAATCCAAAGATGGCACGCTGCTGTATCCGGCGTTTCCTTACACCGAATACACCCGGGTATCGCGAGCTGACTCTGATGCCCTATTCGCGTATCTGCGTACGGTGCCCGCGTCGCCACAACCCAGTCCGGCGCATCAGCTGAAATTCCCCTACGATCAGAGGGGATTGTTGGCATTCTGGCGGGCCTTGTATTTCACTCCAGGCGGGCTGTCGCAGGATCAGGGCCAGTCGGAGCAATGGAATCGCGGCCGATATCTCGTCGAGGGCCTGGGCCATTGTGCCGCGTGCCATTCGCCACGCAACCGGTGGGGCGCGACGCAGGGCGGGCTGTCGGGTGCAATGATCACCGGCCTGGGTTGGTATGCGCCGCCATTGACCAATGAAGCCGACGGCGGCCTGGGCGACTGGTCCGCGCAGGATATCGCGACACTGTTACGCACCGGCATCGCTGCGCATTCCACAGCGCTAGGACCCATGGCCGAGGTAGTCGTCAACAGTTCCCAACACCTGACCCAGGACGACGCCTTGGCGATGGGCGTATACCTCAAATCATTGCCGGCCGGACCCGTGCCGACGGGCATCACCGCGCCGTCCACGGCGGTGATGACATTGGGTGCGAAGCTCTACGGGCAATATTGCGCCCAATGTCACCGGGAAACGGGCGAGGGCCATCCCGGCGCATGGCCGGCGCTGACGGACAACCCGACGGTGACGGCGTCCTCGCCGGTGAATGCGATACGGGTGTTGTTGGACGGCGGCTTTGCCCCGGCCACGGCAGCAAACCCTCGCCCGCATGGCATGCCGCCATTTGGGCAGGTGCTAGGCGATAACGACATTGCCGCACTGGTGTCCTATATCCGCGCCAGCTGGGGCAATCGCGCGGGGGCCGTGACGGCGTTTGACGTCAAACGCGTGCGAGACGGAGCCAGGGTCGATTGATCGTGGCCGCCTTAGCGGCTGTTCTGCAGGATCGCCATTGCCTGGCGTTCCATGAATTCGCCTAGCGTATCGATTCCTCGCAGCTTCAGGATCGTATTGCGCACCGCCGCCTCGACCAGCACCGCGAGGTTGCGGCCGGCCGCAACCTGCAGCATGACTTTGCGCACGGGCAGGCCCAGCATATCTTGGGTGATGTCCTGCAACGGCAGGCGTTCGAATTTGTCTTGTGCGGTGGCGCGCATCAGGTGCACGATGAGCTTCAAGCGCATTTTCCGGCGCACCGAGGTCTCGCCAAAAATCGTACGGATATCCAACAATCCCAGGCCGCGTACTTCCAGCATGTTCTGCAGCAGCGGCGGGCAGTGGCCCTCGATCATATTGGGCGCGATACGGGAAAATTCCACCGCATCGTCAGCCACCAGGCCGTGACCGCGTGAAATCAGCTCCAGCGCGAGCTCGCTTTTACCCAGACCTGATTCGCCGGTGATCAACACCCCCAGCCCCAGCACGTCCATGAAAACGCCATGCACGGTCGTGGTGGGAGCCAGCTTTTTGCTCAGATATATGCGCAGCAGGTCGATCAGCTGCGCGGCCGCGATGGGCGTGGATAACAGTGGGACTTGATGCTGTTCGCACTGGGCGACCAGATCTGGCGGAGGCTTGCGGTCGTCGGCCAGCAAAATAGCCGGCACGCCACCCAAGAGCAGTTCGTCCATCAAGCTGGCGCGGCGGCGCTTGTCCATGCGCTCGTAATAGGCGATTTCTTCCTCGCCAAATACCTGGACGCGCGACGGGTGGATCAGATTCAAGTGCCCGACCAGATCGGCCGCTGCCATGCCGTCGTCGGGAATCGCACGCTGCGCCGCGGTCTGACCTGCAATCCAGCTAAAGGGGATGTCCCCTATGTTGTCGTCGATCAGATCCTGCACGGTCAGCATGGGGGTCGTCCTGCGAGGTCAGCGTTGGCCGGTAGTCAGCATGCGGTGGACCTCGTTGGGGTCCTTCTCGGTCGCCAATGCCTCGCGTAGGGCCTTGTTGGACATGAGGTGTGCCAGCTCGGCCAGGATGTCCAGGTGCTGCTGCGTGGCCGCCTCGGGCACCAGCAGGCACATCAGCATCGACACCGGTTCGCCATCGGGGGCGTCGAACGCGATAGGCTGGGACAACCGTAAAAACGCCGCCATCGGCGATTCCAGGCCTTTGACCCGGCCGTGCGGCACCGCGACTCCCTGACCGAGCGCGGTGGATCCCAATCGCTCGCGAGAGAACAGGCTGTCGAACACAACGGTTCGGGCCAGACCATGGTGATTTTCAAAAAGTAGCCCGGCCTGCTCGAATGCCCGTTTCTTACTAGTGACGGCCAGGTCGAGCACGATGTTGCCGGCGGGGAGAATGCGCGACAAATGATTCATGCGGTCATTATAGGGTGTTATGCCGCAGTGCAAAAAATCACTGCGATCGCGAGCCTGTACAAGTACGAGAGCATAGTCGGATACTCGCCCAAAAGGAAAGAGGCGTTTTCAACCGAGTTGCACGTTTTGAGGGGGGAAAGGGGAGGGAGGTTCTTGCCGATGCCCCGATCAAGTCTCATGAAACTTGCGGGACACCGGTGTCAGTGTGATCCAATTTGGATCATAAAAGCTCTGGCACTCAGAGCTCGGGCACCTGCAGGTGCGAGCTATGCGATGCTATGCAGCTTGACTATGCGGTAGGCGGCGCGACGACGTCGACTTGGCGCCTCACGGAGTCCGCACTAAAGCTTTGCAGCTTGTCTTTGTGTTTAATGACCTGGCGATCGACTTTGTCGACCATGAGGTCGATGGCTGCATAGAGGTTTTCATCCACCGCTTCGCAGTGAATATCCTTGCCACGCAGTCGCATGGTGATTTCGGCAGTATGCCGCAGGGGCTCTACTGAGAGCATGACCTGTGTGTCGATCACATTATCGAAATGCCGCAAAACTCGCGCCAGCTTGTTCATGACATATTCCCGGATGGCCGGGGTGACGTCGAGGTGACGACCGCAAATGCTCAGGTTCATAGTGCGCTCTCCTTCTAGATCAAAGAGAAAAGGTGCGCTTAACGCGCGGGAAAATGGATAACAACGTCTCCTATGCAAAAGGTTGGAATCAAACTCTCTGACTACTAGTGTATCGACTCTGGGGAGTATTACAAGTTCACTGCAAACCCCAAGCGTTACATACGGAAATGCTCACCCAGGTAGACGCGTCGTACCGCCGGGTCACCTACGATTTCGTCCGGGTGACCGTCGGTCAGGACCTTGCCTTCGCTGATGATGTAGGCACGGTCGCAAATGCCGAGCGTCTCGCGCACGTTGTGATCGGTGATCAGCACGCCGATATTGCGGCTTTTCAAAAAGCGTACGATGCGCTGAATTTCGATCACGGCAATGGGGTCCACGCCCGCGAAAGGTTCGTCCAGCAGGATAAAGCGCGGCCGAGTCGCCAGCGCACGCGCGATTTCGACGCGGCGACGCTCCCCGCCCGATAGCGATATCGCAGCGCTGCCGCGGATATGACCGATCTGCAATTCGTCCAGCAAGGCTTCGAGCTGTTCGCGGATCTGCGCCTCGTTGAGCGATTTGCCTTGCGCATCCAGTTGCAGTTCGAGCACGGCGCGGATGTTTTGCTCTACGGTCAGGCGGCGAAACACCGATGCGTCCTGAGGCAGATACGACAGGCCCATGCGCGCGCGTTTATGAATCGGCATGGCCGTAATGGGGGCGCCGTCGATTTCGATACGGCCCGCGTCGGCCGGCACCAACCCCACAATCATGTAGAAACTGGTGGTCTTGCCGGCGCCGTTGGGGCCGAGCAAACCCACCACCTCGCCACTGGACACAGACAGCGAGACATCCTGCACCACGGTGCGGCCGTTATAAATCTTGCGCAGCCCGGTGGCGCGCAAACTGCCCTGTGTGACCCCGGAAGCAGTGGTGGAAGAAGAGGTCGTGGGGAGTTCGATCATTGATGCGCCACTGTGAAAGACGGTGAGGAATTAGCCATTTTGTTGGGCGTTTTTGGGGCCCTTGCCCGCGCGGCATTCGGCCGCGGCGGCATCGGCCTTGGCGCGCGGTTCGACCACCGAACGCACGCGTCCGCCAGGCGCAGAGGAGTTCGCTCCGCCTTGCGCCGAATACGTGCCGGTCTTCTCGTTGTAGCGTACCCGTTCGCCACGAATGGTGTCGAACGGTTTGCCGCAGATAAAGCGCGTGACGACGGCCTGGCCGATAAGATCGAACTGGCTTTTATTGCTGTCATATTCCGCGCGCAGGCCTTTGCCTTCGATGACCTCGTAGGTCTCGGGACGTTCCTGACGGATGGTTACGACTTTGCCCTTATTGGCCTTGGCCGTGCCGAGCTGGTTGCCGGACTCGTCTTCGCGCACTTCGAGGTCATCGGCCGTGAGCCTCATGAGCCCGCGCGTGAGCACGACATTGCCCGTAAAGACGCTTTTGCGATTGATGTCGTCGTACTGCAGCGTGTCCGACAAAATCATGGTGCTGGGTTCTTCGGCGGGTTTGTCTTGCTGCTGGGCATGCGCGCTCGCGCCCACGCCGAGCGACACTGCCGTCAAGAACAGCGCGCCCAGGCGCGCGAGTCGATGGTCTGAGAAGGTCCGGAGGTCGCTCATGATCAGTCTTGGTTGGCGCCGTCACGAGGACGGCTGCGTGTTTCGGAGCCAGCAATTTCCACGTCGGTGGACGCGGATACCTGCAGTTGCCGGGTTTTGTTGTTGTAGTGCATGCCGGTGCCACTCATGCGGGAATTGCCCTTGAGCACGACAGCGGGCAGTTCGGTATAGATCACATCCTCATCGGGCACGATGATGAGTTGTTCGCTGCGCACATCGAGCGCATCGTTTTTCGCGTCTGCTTGGCGCACCACATGCGCCTGCCCGTTCATGACGATGCGCTTGCCGCCGCTTTCCATCACGGCCGTATTCGCCGTGCCGACAGTCAGCGGATTGTCCAGGTGTTGGCCGATCGCGCGTGGCGCCTCGACATGATAGGAGTCATCGTCGGGAAAGTGTTCGACGTAGTCGCCTTCCATGCGGTTGATGGGCCGGCCAGTCTGATCGGTGCGCAACATGACGAAGTTGCGGCCCCAGGAGTCCATTTCGTGGGTAAGACGGCGCGGCGGATCGATCGGAATCGCGCGTTGTGCGTAATCGGCCGCCCACCACGTGCCCGCCACCAGCGTGATCAAGATAACGAGAGCGATGAGCGCGGGGAGACGTTCTTTCATTGCAGATCGCGTGTTACTGAATCGCGCCAGAACCGAGCAGGCCCGGCGCGCTCATGAATGCGCCCAGGCGGCCCTGAGCGGCGAGCAGCAGGTCGCAGCATTCTCGCACCGCGCCGCTGCCGCCGGGGTTGGTGGCGATCCAGTGAGCGGCCTGCGTGACGTAGCCCGGGGCGTTCGGTACGCTGGCCGCAAAGCCCACGCGTTTCATCGCAGGCAAGTCGATGATGTCATCGCCCATGAATCCCGTCTGCGTGAGGTCGAGGTTGTGGCGCTGAGCAAGTTCGGTCACCGCGGCCGATTTATCGCGGATGCCTTGCATCACGTCGGCGATGCCGAGCTCGGCCGCGCGCCGCGCCGCGATGGGGCCGGATCGGCCAGTCACCAGCGCGACTTTCAATCCACCCTCTATCAGCAAACGCAGTCCATGGCCGTCGAGGGCATGAAAGCGTTTGAATACTTCGCCGTTTTCGCCGTAGTAGAGGCTGCCGTCGGTCAGCACGCCATCGACGTCGAACACCATGAGGCGCACGTTTGTGGCCCTCTCACGAATCGCGGGGGCAACGCGCGCCAGCACCAGGGCTTCGGCGGGGTGGGGGGTGCTACGGGGAAGGGTCATCGTCATACTACC